>JAJPHQ010000104.1 GCA_021325195.1 Gammaproteobacteria bacterium
CAACGACACTACACTCGAAACCCGACGCTCAACCCACCGCGGAAGCGTCATACCCCCGGGTCAAAATCCAATCGGCACGGTGGGTCAGTTTTACATCGGCATCAACATATGTCGGTTTACAGGATACCGTGGGATACCCTGGGATGGGCCAAAATCATTCCCACTCGATGGTCGCTGGCGGCTTGCCGCTGATGTCGTACACCACGCGCGAAATCCCGCGCACCTCGTTGATGATGCGCAACGACACGCGTTCGAGGAATTCGCAAGGCAGGTGCGCCCAGCGCGCGGTCATGAAGTCGATGGTCTGCACCGCGCGCAGCGCGATCACCCACTCGTAGGCCCGGCCGTCGCCCACCACGCCCACCGACTTCACAGGCAGGAACACCGCGAAGGCCTGGCTGACCTGATCGTACCAGCCGGACGTGCGCAGTTCGTCGATGAAAATCCTGTCGGCCTGTTTGAGGATTTCCGCGTATTCGCGCCTCACTTCGCCCAGGATACGCACGCCCAGGCCCGGCCCCGGGAACGGATGGCGGTAAACCATCTCGCGCGACAGGCCCAGTTCCACGCCGATCCGGCGCACCTCGTCCTTGAACAGCTCGCGCAGCGGTTCCACCAGTTGCAGCTTCATGCGCTCGGGCAAGCCGCCGACGTTGT
The DNA here is from genome assembly GCA_021325195.1 of Gammaproteobacteria bacterium. Lineage (GTDB taxonomy): Bacteria > Pseudomonadota > Gammaproteobacteria > Xanthomonadales > Rhodanobacteraceae > 66-474. The sequence goes on from JAJPHQ010000104.1 coordinate 658, forward strand.
GGTGCGACTTGATCACGTGCGCCTTGCCGGTCTTCGAACCCGCCGATTCGATCACGTCGGGATAGATCGTGCCCTGCGCCAGCCACTTCACGCCTTCGAGCTTGTGCGCTTCCTCGTCGAACACCTCGACGAACAGCTTGCCGATCACTTTGCGCTTCGCTTCCGGGTCGGCGATGCCGCGCAAGGCGTCGAAAAAACGTTGTGAAGCGTCCACGCGGATCACGCGCACGCCCATGTGGCGCGCCATCGTCTCCATCACCTGCTCGCCCTCGCCTGCGCGCAGCAAGCCGGTATCCACGAACACGCAGGTGAGCTGATCGCCGATCGCCTTTTCCAGCAACGCCGCGACCACCGACGAATCCACGCCGCCGGACAACCCCAGCAGCACCTTGTCGCCGCCGACCTGCGCGCGCACGCGCGCGACCGCGTCCTCGATGATGTTGGCGCTCGTCCACAGCGTGGCACAGCCGCAGACGCCCACCACGAAACGGCGCAGGATTTCTTCGCCGTGTTTCGTGTGCGTGACCTCGGGATGAAATTGCAGGCCGTACCAGCGGCGCGACTCGTCCGCTGCCGCGGCGATCGGCACGGATTCGGTGGACGCGATCAATCGGAAGCCGGAGGGCAACGCGGTGACGCGATCGCCGTGCGACATCCACACGTCCTGCGGCGCGTCATCCGGTTCCAGACCGCTCAGCAGTTTCGACGGCGCGACCGGCTTGATGCGCGCGTGGCCGAATTCGCGCGCATGCCCGCCCTCGACCTTGCCGCCCAGTTGCAGCGCCATTGCTTGCAGGCCGTAGCAGATGCCCAGCAGCGGCACGCCGAGCTCGAACACCTGTCGCGCGATGCGCGGCGAATTTTCTTCCAGCGTGGATTCCGGGCCGCCGGAGAGGATGATTCCCTTCGGCGCGAACCCCGCGATTTCCTCCGGCGCGTGATCCCAGGCCCAGATCTCGCAATACACGCCGATCTCGCGCACCCGCCGCGCGATCAGTTGCGTGTATTGCGAACCGAAGTCGAGGATCAGGATTTTGTCGGTGTGGAGGTTTTGCACGGGACTCGGGACTCGGGACTCGGGACTCGGGTTCCGCCGCCCGCTGCACATGCTCTTGAGAATGGCGTCGATGCGATGGAGGTTGTTTCAAGCATGCTTCGCTTCGTCACGCCTGCTTTTGCGAGTCCCGGGTCCCGAGTCCCGGGTCCCGGTTTTCAATCCATCCTGTAATTCGGCGCTTCCTTGGTGATCTGCACGTCGTGCACGTGCGCCTCGCGCACGCCGGCGCCGGTGACGCGCACGAACTGCGGGCGCTTGCGCATCGCTTCGATGTTCTCGCAGCCGCAATACCCCATCGATGCGCGCAGGCCGCCGACCAGTTGATGCACGATGCTGCGCAACGGACCGCGGTACGGCACCCGGCCCTCGATGCCCTCGGGCACCAGCTTGTCGGCCTCGGCCTCTTCCTGGAAATAACGATCCGAGGAACCCTGCGACATCGCGCCCAGCGAACCCATGCCGCGATAGCTCTTGTACGAGCGGCCCTGATACAGCTCGACCTCGCCCGGCGCTTCCTCGGTGCCGGCGAACATCGAGCCCAGCATCACGCTCGATGCGCCCGCGGCGATGGCCTTGGCGACATCCCCCGAATAGCGCACGCCGCCGTCGGCGATCAACGGGATTTCGTCGTTCAAGGCTTCGGCCACCATCGAAATCGCGGTGATCTGCGGCACGCCCACACCCGCGACGATGCGCGTGGTGCAGATGGAACCGGGGCCGACGCCGACCTTCACCGCATCCGCGCCGGCGTCGCGCAACGCCTTCGCGGCATCGGCGGTGACGATGTTGCCGGCGATGATCTGCAGGTGCGGAAAGTCGCGCTTGATCCAGCACACGCGGTCGATCACGCCCTGCGAGTGGCCATGCGCGGTATCGACCACGATCACGTCCACGCCCGCTTCGGAGAGCGCGATCACGCGCGCCTCGGTGTCGCCGCCCACGCCCACCGCGGCGCCTACGCGCAGGCGTTCGTGATCGTCCTTGGCCGCGTGCGGGTTGTCGCGCGCCTTCTGGATGTCCTTGACGGTGATCAGCCCGCGCAATTCGAAGGCGTCGTTGACCACCAGCACCTTCTCGATCCGGTGCTTGTGCAGCAGCGCGATGATTTCGTCCTCGCCCGCGCCCTCCTTCACCGTGACCAGCTTGTCCTTGCGGGTCATGATGTTCTTCACCGGATCGTCCGGTTTCTTCTCGAAGCGCAGGTCGCGCGAAGTGACGATGCCGGCGAGTTTGCCGCCCTCCACCACCGGCACGCCGGAGATGTTGTGCGCGCGGGTCAGTTGCATCACCTCGCCGATGGAAGTCATCGGCCCCACCGTGATCGGATCGCGGATCACGCCGGCCTCGAACTTCTTCACCAGCCGCACTTCCGCAGCCTGCCGCTCCAGCGGCATGTTCTTGTGGATGATGCCGATGCCGCCGCATTGCGCCATGGTGATGGCGAGGCGGGCTTCGGTGACGGTGTCCATCGCAGAGGACACCAGCGGGATGTTCAGGCGGATCGAACGAGTGAGGCGCGTGGAAGTATCGACGTCGCGCGGCAGGACACTCGAATGGGCGGGTACGAGATAGACGTCGTCGTAGGTCAGGGCCTCGGCGAGGATGCGCATGGGGAGAAACCCGGCGGGGCAATGCGCAATTATACGCCGTTCACGCCGCGGGTTGCAGGAGCTTGCGTGCAGATGGCCGGCATGCGCCGGGGTGTGGTCGATCCCGCCGGGCTTACACCGCCAGTGCCTGGGCCGCCTCCAGCGTATTCTCCATCAGCGTCGCCACGGTCATCGGGCCGACGCCGCCGGGCACCGGCGTGATCCACGAGGCGCGCTTCGCCGCCTCGTCGAATTCGACATCGCCCACCAGCCGGCCGTCGTCCATCCGGTTGATGCCGACGTCGATCACCACCGCGCCGGGCTTGATCCACCCGCCCTTGACCACGCCGGGCTTGCCCACGGCGGCGATCACGATGTCGCCCTGCCTCACGTACTGATCGAGCCCTTGCGTGAACTTGTGACAGCAAGTCGTGGTGCAACCGGCGATCAGCAGTTCCAGCGCCAGCGGCCGGCCGACGTGGTTGGACACGCCCACCACCACCGCGTGACGTCCGCGTACCGGCCGGTCGGTGTGGCCCAGCAGGGTCATCACGCCCCTCGGCGTGCAGGGCCGAAGGCCGAAGCGGCGCAGCGCGAGGTGGCCAAGATTCGTGGCGCTGAAACCATCGACATCCTTGCGCGGATCGATCCGGTCGATCAGCTTCGCGGCATCGATATGCGCAGGCAGCGGCAGTTGCACCAGAATGCCGTGCACTCCGGGGTCGGCATTCAACCTGTCCACCAGCGCGAACAGTTCGGCTTCGCCGGTCGTTGCCGGCAGGTCGTAATCGAACGAACGGAATCCGACCTGCTTGCAGGCCTTGCGCTTGTTCCTGACGTACACCGCCGAGGCCGGATCGGCGCCCACCAGCACCACCGCCAGGCCGGGCACCAGCCTGCCTTGCGCCTTGCGCGCCTCCACGCCCGCGCGCACGCGCGCGAGCACTTCATCGGCGATCCGGCGGCCGTCGAGGATGCGTGCGGTCAAGGAAACTTTCCGGGTATGGAGCCCAAGCAGGTTGTCGAGAAAGTGCAGTCCTGCACTTTCTCAACGTCGCGAGTCCGGCACATGTCCGGACTCGCTCCCGACGGATCAAGCGCTTGCGCGCTTGATCCGCGGCGGGCCATCCGTGGCCCGCGCCAGCAGGGTGTTTCTCAACACCCTGCTAGGCAGCGCATTGTCGCCGATCCTGGCCCGGATGCAAAAAGCCGGATCCCGGGTTCCGGCCCCGGAATGACGAAGAGGGTGGTATCCATTATCGTCATCGCGGACCGAATCCAGTGACTTTGCATCGATACCCATGCATGCAATCGACCGCACCGAACTCGAAGCCGCCGCCTTCCGCCGGCTGCTGAAGCATCTCAACCAGGATCGGCCCGACGTGCAGAACATCGACCTGATGATCCTGGCCGGCTTCTGCCGCAATTGCCTGGCCGACTGGTACCGCGAAGCCGCCGCCGAGCGCGGCATCGAAATGTCCAAGAACCAGGCGCGCGAGGCGATCTACGGCATGCCCTTCGCCGAATGGAAGGCGAAATACCAGAAGGACGCCACCCCGGAACAGCTGGCGGCTTTCGAGGCGGCGCAAAAGCGCCATCCATGAGTCCGGACCGCTCCGCCTGCGAGTTTCATGGCGACGGCATCGTGATTCGACCGTGGCAACGGAACGATGCCAGCGCCTTGTACGAGGCTGCGAGGGAATCCATCGACACCGTCGGCCGCTGGTTGCCGTGGTGCCACGAGAACTACGCGCGCGCCGACAGCGCGGCCTGGATCGAACATTGCATCACGACCTGGGATGCCGGCGAGCAGTACGCGTTCGCGGTTCTTCCGGATGACCGCTCGCGCGTGCTGGGCGGCGTGGGCCTCAACAAGTTCGACGGGGACAGGCGGATGGCGAACCTGGGTTACTGGGTTCGCGCAAGCGCCGAACGGCGCGGCGTCGCCACACAGGCGGTGCGGCTGGTCAGCGCATTCGGATTCGAACTCGGTTTCGCGCAATTCGAGATCGTCGCCCCCATGGACAATCTCGCCAGCCGCCGGGTGGCGGAGAAATCCGGCGCAAGGTTTGTGGGCATCGAGCGCAGCCGCATCGGCTTTCGCGGACGGAGGCTGGATGCCGCGATCTACGTGCTGCTGCCGCCGGCGCAGAACGCGGCGTAGTCGATATAGCCGGGAAACGCCCTGCCCGGTGCGCACACCGGACATTCCGGATCGGGCGCAAGCCGGGTTTCGCGGAAGCGCATGCCCAGCGCGTCGAACATCAGCACGCGGCCGATCAGCGGCTCGCCGATACCGAGGATCAGTTTCAGCGCTTCGGTGGCCTGCAGCAGCCCGATCACGCCGGGCAGCACGCCCAGCACGCCGGCCTCCGCACAGTTGGGCGCATCTTCCGGAACCGGCGGCTGCGGAAACAAACAGCGGTAACAGGGCGCGTTGCCGCGATGCCTGCCCGCATCGAACACACTGACCTGCCCCTCGAAGCGATGCACCGCGCCGTACACAAGCGGCTTGCCGAGCTTCACGCAGGCATCGTTCAAGAGATAACGCACCGGGAAATTGTCGGCGCCGTCGATCACCACGTCGGCGCCGTCCAGCAGGTCTTCGACATTGGCCGATGTCACGCGCTCGCTCAGCCCCTCGATGCGCGCGCGCGGATTCAGCGCGGTCAAAGTCTGCGCGGCGGAGTGCACCTTCGCGACGCCGATGCGGGCTTCGGTGTGCAGGATCTGCCGTTGCAGGTTGCTGCGATCCACCACGTCGTCGTCGGCCAGAACCAGCATGCCCACGCCGGCCGCGGCGAGATAGAACGCGGCCGGCGAGCCGAGCCCGCCGGCACCCACGATCACGATGCGCGAATCCTCCAGCCTGCGCTGTCCGGCCTCGCCCACTTCGGGCAGACGCAGATGGCGCGAATAGCGTTCGAAGAAATCGGCATCGTCATCGGTTTCCGTCATCGGCAAGCCTTGCGAAATCCATTCCGCCGTTCCGCCGGCAACCGATGCCACGTTCGCGTAGCCCAATTGCCGCAACGCTTGCGCGGCCAGCAACGAGCGCTGGCCGTGCGCGCAGATGGTCAGGATTTCCGCGTTTCGATCCGGAGCGACTTGCGCAATCCGCTGCGCGACCTGCGCGCGCGGCAACGGAATCGCGCCGGCCGCCATGCCCGCCGCGTGCTCGTAAGGCTCGCGCACGTCGATCAGCAAGGCGCCGGCCCGCTGGCGTTGCAGAGCTTCGCGTGGAGGAATCTCGCGGATCATCGCTCCATTATCGCCCGTTCGCCCTGCATCCGTCCCGACGGGCACCGTTGCCATGCGTGCCACGCACCGCGCAAGCGGGGTAACGAACACCCTTCATGGCCATGCGGTCACCACCGTGCCCCGCGGCAGTTCGCGCGCCTCTTCCGGCAGCAGCACCAGCACGTCCGATTCGGCCAATCCGCGCAGCATGTGCGAGCCCTGCTGCGGATGCGGCGTGGCCCACAGCACGCCTTGTTCGTCGCAGCGCAAGGTGCAGCGCAGGAATTCGGCACGGCCGTGGCGTTTGTCGATGGCTCCGGTCAGCCGGGCGCGCTGCACGGACGGCGCGGCCTCACCGAGCATCGCGCGCAGCGTGAAACGCACGAACACCCGGAACGTCACCGCCGCCGAAACGGGGTTGCCGGGCAACCCGAATACCAGGCAGGCGCCGATGCGGCCGAACAGCATGGGCATGCCGGGCTTGATCCGCACCTTGTGGAAATGGATCTCGCCCAATTCCGCCAGCACGCGCGGCAGATGATCGGCTTCGCCGGCCGACACCCCGCCACTGCCGATGACGAGATCGGCGTCGGCCGCGGCTTCCAGCAAGGCCCGACGCAGCATCGCCGGGTCGTCGCGCACGCGCAGGCAGACGGCGATTTCCGCACCGCTCTCGCGCAGCAGGGCCGGCAGCATGGTGCCATGGCTGTCGTGGATCTCCCCGAAACCCAGAGGCTGTTCCACCGGCACCAGTTCGTTGCCGGTGGCGATCACCGCTGCGCGCAAGGTGCGCCGAACCGGAACTTCGGCGATGCCCAGCGCGGCCAGCACCCCGAGCTGCGCCGCGCGCAGGGACGTACCGGCAGCCAGGGCCAGCGAACCGTGCGCGAAATCCTCGCCAGCCGAGCGCACGTTGCCGCCCGGTTTCTCTCCGGCGCGCACGATCACGCGGTTTCCTTCCACGCGCACGTTTTCCTTGATTACCACCGTGTCCGCGCCTACCGGCATCGGCGCACCGGTCGTGATCCGGACGCACTGCCCCGCATGGACTCGCGGCGCCGAGGCCGCACCCGCCATGATCTCGCCGGCCAGCTCGAAGGCGCGCTCACCGATGGCCGGGAGATCGGCGCCGCGCAGGGCGAAACCGTCCATCGCCGAATTGGCGAACGGCGGCAGGTCGATCGGTGCGTGCAAGTCTTCGGCCAGCACGCGTCCGTGCGCATCCGGCAGGGCGACGCGCTCGACGGGCAGGCGGTGTTCCGCCGCACGGGCGGCGACGATCTCCAGCGCCTGTTGCAGGCCGATCCGGACCGGATAATGGTCGTTGCTCATGCGGAGGAGCGCCGTTCGAAGGTCTGGAAATCTTCCGGGGTATTGAGATTGTCGAACCCGGAAGCGCTGTCGGAAAAATCCACCGCGACCGCGCCGATTTCCCGGTGCCAGCGCGACGGCGAGGCGTGAAGCCGCAACGCATCCCGTGCGGATCGCAACAGCCCTTCGCGCATCCCCGGATCGATCCGGTACAGCGCGAACAGCGGTTGCGGCCCCGCGCCATCGTGCACGAACACGCACTGGGCACCGGGATTCGCGGCAAGGCCGGACCACAGCCTTGCGCACAGATCGGGCGGCGGCGCGGGACAATCCACCGGCACCGTCAGCAGCGCGGCAAACGGCGGCGCGCCCTTTTCGTCATCCTGCATCGTCACGTCTTCCAGCGCCGCGGCAATCCCTGCCAGTGGCCCCGCGTGGTCCCCGACGACGTCGCGGATGACCCGTGCATGACGCGCGTAGGCATTGAGGTGCCGGTTGGCGACGACCAGGAGTTCGGCGCATTGCGGGCGCAAGCGCGCGACGACGTGTTCGACCAACGGCCGCCCGGAGAGCGGCAACAGCCCCTTGTCGGCGCCGCCCACGCGCGTTCCCGTACCGCCGGCCAGCACCACGCCCAGCGTCCGCGGCATGCCGGATTCAGTTGCGCCGGGCATGGCGGATCAGGCGGCGCCGCTTGCGCAACTGGCCTTCGGTCAGCACGTTGCGTTTTCCCGCGTACGGGTTTTCGCCTTCGCGGAATTCGATCCGGACGGGGGTGCCTTCCAGCCGGAAACGCTTGCGGAAGAAATTCTCGAGATAGCGGCGGTAACTGTCGGCGATGTGCGCGGTGCGGGTGCCATGGATCACGATGGCCGGCGGATTGTGGCCGCCCGAGTGCGCGTAGCGCAGTTTCGGTGCATGCCCGCGCACCAGCGGCGGCTGGTGCGCGGCCAGCGCCTGTTCCAGCGTGCGGGTCAGCTCCGGCGTGGCGAGTTCGCGCGTGGCCGAGGCGTGCGCGCGGTCGATCGCGCGCATCAATTCGCGCAGGCCCGAGCCATGCTTTGCAGAGATGAAAACGGGTTTCGCCCACCCGACGAATTCCAGTTTGCGCTCCAGCCCCGCGCGGCAGCGCTCGCGCTCGTAACGGTCCAGCCCGTCCCACTTGTTGGCTGCGATCACCAGCGCGCGGCCCGCATCCAGCACCTGCCCGATCAGCGCCAGATCCTGCTCGGTCACGCCTTCGGCCGCATCCAGCATCACCACCGCAACCTGCGCGGCGTCGATGGATTGCAGCGTCTTGATCACGCTGAATTTCTCCAGCGCGTCCTCGACCCGGGCGCGCCGGCGCACGCCGGCGGTGTCGATCAGCGTGTAACGCCGGCCGTCGCGCTCCAGCGGCACGTGGATCGCGTCGCGCGTGGTCCCGGCGATTTCGGAAACCACCACGCGTTCCTCGCCCAGCAGGCGGTTGACCAGCGTGGACTTGCCCACGTTGGGCCGCCCCACGATCGCGACGCGGGTGCCGCTCGCATTCTCGACATCCGGCGCGGGTTCGTCGTCTCGAGGCAGCAGCGGCAGCACCTGCGCGAGCAGGGACTCGCTGCCGCGTCCGTGCGCTGCGGCGAGCGGAACGGGTTGCGCGACGCCGAGCGCCGCGAATTCCGCCAGCGCACCTTCCGCGTCGAGCCCGTCGGTCTTGTTGACCGCCAGCACGACCGGCTTGCCGGCGCGGCGAAGTTCTTCGAGGATCGCGCGGTCCTGGGGCAGCAGCCCGTCGCGCGCATCGACCATCAGCAGGCACGCGGAAGCCTCGTCGATCGCGCGGCGCACCTGCCGCGCGGTAAGTTCGTCGAGGCCCGCGCGCGCATCGGTCAGGCCGCCGGTGTCCACCAGCACGAACGGCCGCGCGCCGAGCCGGCACACGCCGTAGTGGCGATCGCGGGTGACGCCGGGCAGGTCCGCGACCAGCGCATCGCGGCTTTTCGTCAGCGCGTTGAACAACGTGGACTTGCCGACGTTGGGGCGGCCTACGATGGCGACGACGGGCAACATGGTCCATGCCTTCCGAAGCGGTCACCTTTGGTGGAACCCGCAAAAACCGTCGCGGAACAACACGGAGTGCGCACCGCCGCGGTTCGGCCCGGCGCGTACAAGCCGGCACGTGAGCCCCGCGAGCAGCGCCGGCGCGCGGACCGCCGGGCGCCGCAGGTTATCCGGCGGTTCCGGAGATGCGGTAGGCGGCCAGATGCCCGCTCTCGTCCTCGACGAACACCGTGTCGCCTTCCACCAGCGGACGCGCACGGATCGGGTCCTTGGAGAGCCGCACGCGCGCGGCCAGCTTGCCGTCCGACAGGTCCAGCCAGTGCACGTAGCCCTCCAGCCCGCCGACCACGGCGTACTGGTCCTGGATCGCCGGCGCGGTGAGCCAGTGGTATTCCAGCGCGTCCTGTTTCCACAGGTCGCCCCCGCTGTCGCGGTCGAACGCCCAGATCACGGAATTGTCGTCCACGCCGACCAGTTGCTTGCCCGCCACGCCCACGCCGACGTAGCTGGAGAACGGCCGGTCCCACAGCAGCCGTCCCGCCGCGGCGTCGATGGCCACCAGTTCGCCGTGATAGGCGGTGGCGTAGAGGGTGGTGCCGTCGAGCTGCAGCGAGTCGTCGGCGTCGTTCAATTTCTGGATGTCGGTGCGGCCCAGCCCCTTGGTGATCGGCAACTGCCACTGGACAGCGCCGGTGTCGCTGCGCAGCGAAACCACGTTGCCGTCGTCGCTGCCATAGAACACCACGCCGTGGGTGGCCAGCAGCGGGCCGTTGCCGCGCAGACTGAGCAACGGAATGTTGGCCTGGTCGTTCACCCATTTGCGTTGGCCGGTGTTCGCGTCGAACGCGTAGATGTAGCCGTCGTTGCAACGCACGTACACCACGCCTGCGTCGATCGCGGGTGGCGAAATCACCTCGTCGGTAACCTCCGCGCTCCAGCGCTGCTTGCCGGTCGCGGCATCGTAGGCGTACACGTGGCCTTTCAGGGTGCCTACCACCAGCAGATCGCCATCGACCGAAGGACCGCCGGCGAACAGGCCGTCGGGACCGACCTTGCCGCGGCCGAACGGCCACCAGTCATGGCCCATGCTGATGGAATCCTGCCAGATGGTCTTGCCGGTGGCGGCATCCAGCGCGGCCAGCTTGCCGTCGGTGCTGGCCACGTACAGCTTGCCGTCCGCGTAGGCGGGCCGTAGGCGGACGCCGGACTTGCCCGCACCGTCGCCGATGCGCGCGCTCCAGACCTGCTGCACCTTCACGCTCGGAGTGAATTCCACCAGCGGGCGCGGCGGCTCGATGTTGCTGCCCTTGTTGAACATCTTCTGGATCAGGCTGCAACCCGTCATGGCCGGCGCCAGCGCCAGCAGGGACAGGAACAGCAGATGACGTCGCTTCATGTGCCCTGCTTTCCAGGCTGCGCAACACCGGGTTGCGTGAGATCGTCCAGCTTCATCTTCAATGCCTCGCGTTGCGGTGCATCCTTGTCGAGCGCAGCCAGCGCGGCCTGATAGGCGCCGCGCGCCGCCTCGAGCTGCCCGAGTTTGAGCAGCGCGTCGCCGCGAAGTTCATCGACCAGCGCGGGATAGTCGCCCGCCGGCATGCCCTCGAGGTGCGTCAGCGCCTGCCGGGCGTTGCCCTGCGCCAGTTCCACCCGCGCCAGCCGCAACGTGAACAGCCGGCGCAGCGCCGGCTCGGGGCTGTGGTCGACGGCCCATTGCAGGTTCCGCGCGGCCTGGTCCAGCTTGTCCCTGCCCACCTCGTCACCGGCCATCGCGGCGGCGCCGAAGGCCGCGTAGGGGGTGTCGTCGAAATCCTTCTTCAGTTCGCCGAAGGCGCTGTCCGCCGCCGCCTCGTTGCCCGCGGCCAGGGCATCGCTCAGCGTGGCGTACACGCCCGCGGCCTGCATGTGATGGCTTTCGGTGTGGGCCTTCCACTGCCGCCAGCCGAAGATCAGCGCCAGCGCCACCACCACGCCGACCACGACCGCCAGGCCGTTTTCCTTGATCCACTGGCGGACCTTTTCGCTCTGTTCGTATTCGTCGTAGTCGGAAAAAGCCATCGTTCGCCCGCGTGCAAACACCTGCCGCGCCCGAGGCGCGGGACGCACAAGCATAACGGAAAGTCAGCCCTTTTCGCTGCCGGCCGGCGCCGCGGCAAACACCTGGAAGCGCGCGACGTTGGCACGCCGGTAGGCATCCAGCGGAAACGGCTTGCCGTCGCTGGTCACCGTGGCGCCACCGGCGTTGCCCAGCGTGACCTTGAGCGGACCCGCCGAGTGGTAGGTCCGCGACTCGCCCGCGTGCAGGAGGCCCGAATCGATCCTGTTGCCGTTGGCGTCGGCGATCTCGATCCAGCAATCGGCAGAGGCCTGCACGGTGAGCACGTGCTGGCCCGGCGGCAGCACGGGCGCCGGCGGCTTCACCGGCGGCAGCGCGGCGTGTGCGGTTTCGCCCAGATCGATCGCCGCGAACGGGGTCATCGAGGCACGCAGCGGCGTGTCGTCGGCCGGCGTCGGCGCGGCGGAGGTCGACGGCGCCTGCTGCGCCGCCTGCGCGGTGACGGCCGCGGGCAGGTGATCCAGCGGCGCGATCCGTGCGGGCTGGCGGTCCAGGCCGCCGTGCAGGCCCAGCCACACCAGCGGCACGGCCACGGTGGCGGTGAGCACGATGTAGGTGGCGGCGGTGCCGTAGCGCTGCAGCAGCCAGAGCGAGGGCGAGGTGCGTGCGATCGGCACCAGCGCCGGCTGGTGTTCGGGCGCGAAGGCGCGCAGCGCGTCGTCGAACGATCCGGGCGGGATGCCCAGCAGCCGGGCGTAGCTGGTCAGCGCACCGCGCAGGAATACGTAATCGTCGACCGGTCCGAACTCGTTGGCTTCGAGCCGTTTCAGCACGCGCACCGGCAGCTTCAGGTGCTGCGCGCACGCCGCCAGGTCCAGGCCGCGTGCCTTGCGCGCCGCAATCAGGCGCGCGCCGATGTCGCTGCCGTGCGGCGCACCTTCGGGCACGAACGCGATGGCGCCGCCCTCGCCACCGGGGGCATCGACGGCCGGCGACGGGTCGAACAGGTCACGGGATTCTTCGGGATTCATTGCCGGGAACCACCTAGCTGTTTCGCTTGGTCCGAGTAGGGAAACTGGTCCTGCAGGCGATCGGAGTAACTACGGGCCGCTTCCGTGTCACCCAGACGGGTTTCGATTTCGTAGCCGAGCAGCAGCGAATCGGGCGTGGCCTGTCCGCCGGCCTCGTAACGTTGCAGGAAGCCGCGCGCATGGAATGCGTCGCCCTGGCTGTACATCGCCCGGGCCATCGCCAGCAGCGCGTCGGGGTAGTTCGGGTCCAGATCCAGCGCCTTGCGCAGATAGCCCTCGGCGCCGGTGTAATCGCGGCTGCGCATCAGGCACTGACCGGCGTTGGTGTTGGCCACCGCCGGGGTCTTGTAGAAGGGATCGGCCAGCGCGCGCTGGAAATAGCGCATCGCTTCCTGTCCGCGGTCGTGTTCGCAGAGGAACTTGCCGTAGTTGTTGTTGGTGTCGCCGTTGCCGGGATCGAGCGCGATCGCGGCCCGGAATTCCCTGTCCGCATCATCCAGGCGGTTGATCCGCCAGTCCAGGATCGCCAGCATGGTGTGCGCGGGAATGTAGGAACGGTCGAAGTTCAGCGCCTTCTCGAGCGCCTGCTGGGCTTCCTTCAGATGCCCCTGCCCCATGTACACCGCGGCGAGCTGGGTGTGTGTCTGCGCAGCCGCCTGCTTGTCTTCCTTGCTGGTGTCGCGCGGCTCCTGCTTGAGGTTGTTCATGCCAGTGTCGTACTTGATGATCCCGGGGTTCTGCTTGCACGCACCCAGCATCAACGCCGCAACGACAAGAACGACCATGAGAAGTGCGGACAGGGATATCCGCTTGTTGATCTTCGCATTCATGGAGGAATGCACAAGCAAATCTGCGGACAGGGATGTCCGCTTGTTGATCTTCGCATTCATGGACGAATGCACAAGCAAATCTGCGGGCAGGGATGTCCGCCTGTCGACCTTCGCATTCATGGAGGAATGCTCAAGCAAACCCGCGGACGCAGATGTCCGCTTGTCGACCTTCGCATTCATGGACGAATGCAAAAAATTACGCAGCATCGGCCTGCACCCCCGTCACTTGCGCCGCAATGCGCCGCTGGAACTCCGCGTGTCTGCGGGTGCGGTCCGTCACCCTGCCCCGGAGCTGTCCGCAGGCGGCGTCGATGTCCTCGCCGCGGGTGCGCCGCACCATCGCCTGCACGCCGGCATCCAGCAGGA
>JAJPHQ010000016.1 GCA_021325195.1 Gammaproteobacteria bacterium
AGACCCAGTACCCACAGATTCGTATCGTCCTGATAACTCGTGGTGTCGCTCTTGCTGTAACCGAGACTGCTGGACGACGTCTCGCTCGTGGCACGCGCGAAAGGATCGAAGCTGTTGACGGTGGTAGTGAACGTCGTGCCGTCCTGCGTGATGACCGTTTGCACGACGGGCCGGTTGCGATTTCCCATCGGATCGAAATAGTTCGGCCGCAGGTCGTAGCCGGCAATGTCGGAAAACGGCTCGTTGGGCGCCTGCGTGTCGCTTACATAGGAATACGTCGTGGTCTGGAGGACGTTGCCCGACAAGTCCTCGACCTGTTTTGCCAGCAATTGCCCCTCGTTGATCGCGTACGCAATGCCATACGTGTACACGGTGATGTTGGTCGGCCCGGTGACGGTTACGGCCTTGGTGGTCGGGCACGCTACGGCTGCGCAACTGCCGGTTGGCTCGTAGGGTTCAGCCGCGGCGATATTGAGATAGGGAACCGATGCGTTGATGTACGAACCCGATCCGGTAGCGTCGAATGAATACGTCCAGTTCTCCGTCGGCACTCCGGGACCACTGATCTGCTTGCTGGTGATGTAGAAGTTGTCGAAATAGTTGGTTGCATCGAGTGGATAGTCGGAATCGGGATCGGGGTTGTTGACGCAGCCCATTGGCACCCAACCCCTGTAATTGCGGCCATAGGTGAAGGAATACGTCGCCGTCGCGCCCGAGGGCGCACCGATGCTGTATTGGAAGGAACCTCTGTTTGGAAGCGGCTCAAGCTGGCAGTGATTGGGCGCCGGCTGGGAATCGTCAGGCCAGTCCTCCTTGTTGGTAATCAGCGATCCGGAATTGATCGCATAGGTCCACTTAGAGCCGTCCGGACGCGTGACCGTGCTCAGATACGGCCACGTGAAAGTGACACCCTTTTCATTGGTCCAGGACGCTGTGGCGTAGCTGTAAGTCCAGGTTCCCAGCGTGCTGGTCACCGAACTGATTGTGCTACCCGACCAGGTCAGCGTGATCGAACGGCCGTCGCTGGAAGTGATGCCGGTGAGCTCGTTGCCGCTGTAGCTGTAATTGACCCAATTGCCGAAGCGGTCCTGCACATGCGTCGCGAGGAGGTAAATATTGACTCGCTGCACGCCGATCGGCTCAACCTTCGTATTGTACTGCCATGCAATTTCCGACATCGGTACGGAGACCGCATAGTTGAAGGTATAGGTCACACCCGCGGGTGATACCGCGACAAATCCCTCGCCGGCCATATTCGATACGCTGGAAATGCAACTCAGCTTCCAGTTGTCGGAGGTAACCCATTTGTAGGTGCTGGCCGATGCATGGGCAGGCGACTTGGACTGCGTGTTGGCCAGGAGAACCTGATCGCCCTGGCCGGGGATGTGCAACAGGTCACCGTTCCAGATCTGGCCGTAAGGCGCATAGCCGGTTCCGCCCGGGATCGGTTCCAGGGTGTCGATGTAATCCGTGTTGTCGCTGCAACGGTCCGTTGAACCACTCGGACCGTTCGACATCAACGTCCAACCGTCTTGAGCAGTGAACGTGCCCCAGACGTAAGGAACATCAAAGCTCCAATCGCCGAAACCATGCAGGGCGCCCCCGCCCGCAGACACCTGTCGCATGTCCCGAATGTCCAGATTCCTGGACACCGCCACCGGCAACGCGTTGTTGCCGGGAATCGAGACATCGGTGACCTCGAAGCTGGTCGCGCCGTTGTAGAGGTTGACCTTATCGCCGAATAGCGAATCGCTCAGCGGGGCTACCTGCTCGGCGGCATGGATGCGCTGGCTGTATTCCTCGTAGGGATCCACGCCGTTGTAATCGGCGAGCGCGCACCATGACGCAAGCAGCGAGCACGTCGTCGCCACACCCATTGCAAACCGAAGGCCCCTGTCGCCACACATCCTGTGCGACATGAACCACCCCCTGACTGTCCAATCACCTCCCCGGTGAAAAGACCATGCGATCCTAGGGTCAGCCATCGCGGCCGTCAATTCAGGGCAGTGTGACGGCCGCCACAAAAAAAGAAGCCCGGCTTGCGCCGGGCTTCTTCGTGGTTCCCGAACGGCACCGTCGCCGGTGCTGTCCGTCTTACTGCTGCTGGTCGGAGCCCTGCTGGACGCCCTGACCTTCGACCTTGAACTCGACGCGACGGTTGCGCTGACGGCCAGCCGCGGTCTTGTTGGTGTCGATCGGATCGAGCTTGCCGAAGCCCTTGATCGCGGTGATCCGGCTCGGGTCGATGCCGTGCGAGGTCAGGTAATCGGCGACGATGTGCGCACGACGCTCGGACAGGCCCAGGTTGTACTTCTGGCTGCCGATGCTGTCGGTGTAACCGTCGATCTCGATCTGCACCTGCGGATAACGCTTCAGGGTATCGACCGCTTGATCCAGGATCGCCAGCGAATCGGACGCGGGCGGCTTCAGCGTCGGGCCGATGTTGTGCTCGCCGCGCTTCGGACGGTCGAACTTGAAGTTCACGCCACGCAGGTCGATCACCACGTTCTGCGGCGGCGGCGGAGCGGCCGGCGGCGGAGGCGGCGGAGGCGGAGCGGCCGGCGGCGGAGGCGGCGCGGCGTGACCCATGTTGATCACGAGGCCGACGGTCGCCAGCGTGTCCAGCCACTGCTTGGGACCGTAGGTGTGCGGCAGGCCCGGGCCGGCAAGACCCGAGAGCTGCGCCGACTTGGTGTCGCGGTAGTAACGCGCGGCGATTTCACCACGCAGCGCGACGCGGTCGCTCACGTTGTAGAGCACG
Organism: Gammaproteobacteria bacterium; assembly: GCA_021325195.1. Taxonomy (GTDB): domain Bacteria; phylum Pseudomonadota; class Gammaproteobacteria; order Xanthomonadales; family Rhodanobacteraceae; genus 66-474. The sequence continues at coordinate 2,762 of JAJPHQ010000016.1, forward strand.
CCGACGCCCACGGTGGCACCCGGACCCCAGCCGGAGCCGTTGTTCGGGCCCAAGCATCCGCAGGCACCACCCGCCTGGGCGAGCTGGCCGGACACCGCGGCGTGACGCCACATGCCGACGCCGCCCATGATGAACGGACGCCACTGCGAAGCCGGATCCATGAAGTAGTAGCGGCCGGCCACGTCCACGCCCAGCGTCTCCCACTGCTTGCCGGGGCGCGGCGAGCTGTCCTTCCAGTCGGCGTTGTCGCCGGTGGCTTCCACGTCCAGGGTGATGTTGGGCGTGACCCAGAAGCCGACGCCGAGACCGCCGATGGGATCGGTCTGGACCTGGCGCTTGCTGTCGGGGATGACCGCGCCGATGCGCGGCACGATGTACCAGTTGCTGTAGTTCGGGTTGCTGAAGCTGCCCGTCGCGCTCTGTGCACCGTTGTCCTGCGCGTGCGCAACCGACATCACGCCTACGGTACCCAAGGCCAGCGCGATGACCGCGAACAAGCCGTTACGTTTCATCGGAGAGTCTCCTCGTTGTTGATTCTTCCGCGCCTGCCGTCCCTGTCCTGGCTGACGCACAGCGTACCTTTTACGCACTACTTGACGGGTTAGCAAGCAAAAGCCGCGTTGCCCGCGCCGTCAATGCGCGGGCAGTTTAGCAAAAAACAAACAATTGGGTCCACCTCTGGATTCCTTGTTCATCTTGAACTCAGGCCCGGGTCCGCAGGGCAAACCGGCCCAGGAACCCGGCCAGAGGCATGGCATCCAGCGTGGCCGGGTCTTCACATACCTGAACGATTTCAGCCGCTTGAGCGGCCGGAAGATGCCCGGCCAGGGCCTTCCGGAACTTGGCCTTCAGCAGCGGAATCCCCTCGGCCCGCCGGCGGCGGTGGCCCACCGGATAATCGATCGAGACCTTTTCGGTGCTGCTGCCGTCCTTGAAAAACACCTGCACCGAATTGCCGATGTAGCGCTTGCCGGGGTCGAAGTAGTCCCTCGTGAACTGCGGATTCTCGTCGACGGTCATCCTTGCGCGCAGCGCGTCGATGCGCGGATCGGCGGCCACCGCGTCGGTGTAGTCCTCGGCGGTCAGCCGTCCGAAGATCAGCGGCACCGCGACCATGTACTGGATGCAGTGATCCCGGTCGGCATAGTTCGCGAGCGGACCGGTCTTGTCGATGATGCGCTTGCCGGCTTCCTGGGTTTCGATTCGAATGCGCTCGATGTCGTCGAGGCGATCCTTCACCTGCGGATGCAGCTTCATCGCGCACTCGACCGCAGTCTGCGCGTGGAATTCGGCGGGGTAGCTGATCTTGAACAGCACGTTCTCCATCACGTAGCTGCCGAACGGACGCTCGAACTCGAAAGCCTTGCCGCCGAACGCGACGTCGTAGAAACCCCAGGTCTTGGCGCTCAATGCGGACGGATAACCGGGCTCGTCGGTGTTCACGGCGTTGAGCGCGTGGATCACCGCCCGCCGGCACGCGTCGCCCGCCGCCCAGCTCTTGCGCGGCCCGGTGTTGGGCGCGTGGCGGTAGGTGCGCAGCGAACCGTTGTCGATCCAGCTGTTGGACACCGCGGTGATCACCTGCTCGCGGCTGCCGCCCAGCATCGCGGTCGCCACCGCGGTCGAAGCCAGCCGCACCAGTATCACGTGATCCAGGCCGGCGCGGTTGAAGGAATTCCGCAGCGCATAGCAGCCCTGGATCTCGTGCGCCTTGATCGCCCAGCCCAGCACGTCGCGGACCGTGAGGGCACTGCCGCGCTGGCGCGACAGCCAGTCAGCGACCGCGAGAATCGTGCCCAGGTTGTCGGAAGGATGTCCCCATTCCGCCGCGAGCCAGGTGTCGTTGAAATCCAGCCAGCGGATCTGCGTGCCGATGCAGAACGCGGCCTGCGCGGGATCGAGTTCCAGATCGGTGCCCGGCACGCGCGCCCCGCCGCTCAGCACCGCACCGGGCACGATCGGTGCGAGGTGCTTCACGCACTGCGGAAACTTCATCGCCAGCATCGCGCAGCCCAGCGCGTCCATCAGCATGTAGCGTGCGGTGTCGTACGCCTCGGCGGAGTCGATCCGGTAGTCGAGCGCGTAATCGGCGATATCGACCAGCGGCTGGTCGGGCGCGGGGCGGACGGCGGAACGGATGTCGGTATGGCTCATGGGTGCTCGAAATCGACGGAAACAGCCGGGCATTGTGCCAGAGGCAGGACGTCCGTCGCGCGCACTTGACCCGCGCCGTCACGCCCCCCGACAATCCGCCCCGTCACCCCGAAAGGGAGTAGCACCAGGCGCGGCACGATCCGCGCCTGCGCGGCGATCGTCAGCACGGGCGTCAACCACGTCCCGGTCGCCGCGGCGGTTCCCGGCCGCGCGCGAGACTTTCGACATCCCGTTGCCGTTCGTCCGGCAGCGGGAAGTTCGATCGTCACCAGCGCAGGAGAAACCGCATGCCAGCTTTCGACGTCCTGTTTTCCCGCCCGTTCGATGCCGACTTCTGGAGCGGCCTGGGTTCGATCATCCTGATCGACCTAGTGCTGGCCGGCGACAACGCCATCGTTATCGCGCTGGCCGCCCGCAATCTGCCGAAGACCCACCAGTTCCGCGCGATCTTCTGGGGCACCGTGGGCGCGATCGCGGTGCGGGTGGCGATGACCGCGGGCGTGATCTGGCTACTCAAGATTCCCGGCCTGATGCTGGCCGGCGGCATCGTGCTGATTCCGATCGCGTTGAAACTGCTGCGGAAGGAGAAGCATCCGCACAAGCTCCGCGAGGTCAGCGGGTTCTGGGGCGCGATGGCCACGATCGTGGCGGCCGACGCGCTGATGGGGCTGGACAACGTGCTGGCGATCGCGGGCGCATCCGGCGGGCACATCGGGCTGGTCGCACTGGGTCTCCTGATCAGCGTGCCGCTGGTGGTCTGGGGCTCGACCCTGCTGCTGAAGCTGATCGTGCGCTTTCCGACGATCGTCTACATCGGGGCGGCGGCGATCGCGTGGACCGCGGCCCGGATGATCACCCGGGACGGCCTGGTCGCGGCGTGGTTCGACGCGCATGATCCCTTGCGCTATGCCGTGGACGCGATTCTGGTGATCGGCGTGACCGGCGCGGGCTGGCTGATGCGCAGGCGCCACCTCGCGAAACAGGCGTGACCGGCGCCCACCCCTGCGACACTTCAGAACGACGACCCCGGCTCCTCGAGGAATGCCCGTTCCTCGGGCGTGGAAGTGCGGCCCAGCACCGCGTTGCGGTGCGGATAGCGGCCGAAGCGGTCGATGATGGCCTTGTGTCTCAGTTCGTACCGGTAATTGTTCTCGAGTCCGGGCTGGCGGAACAGCCTTTCCGCCTCGACGTGGATCGCGCGCGACTCGCTGTGCATCCACGGCATGTACAGGAACGCGCGCCGCGCCGCCGGCATGTCACGATCGGCGCCTGCACGGATCGCCTCCTGCGCCAGCACCAGCGCCATGCCGTCGCAGGCGAACGCGCGCGCGTCGTCGCGGAACAGGTTCCGGGAGAACTGATCCAGCACGATGATTTCGGCCAGCCTGCCGTCCGGCGTGTCCCGCCAGGGCCACAGCTCGCCACGCGAGGCGGCCGCATGCGTCCCGGCGAAACGCGCGCGGATCTCCGCGTCGAACGCGGCGTCCTTTCCGAAATGCTGCTCCGGCGTCGCTTCCTCGAACCAGAAACGCAAAACCTGCCGTGGCGCGCTTGCGAGCGTCTCCATGACAGCGATTATTTCAGGTACTTCTGCATCCAGCCGACCCAGCGCCGGTACACGTCGGTCTGCCGGACGATGTCGCCGGGGAAATGCGTGTCGGCCGGATAAGCCCAGAACTCCACGCTGACGCCATTGTCGCGCAGGCCGTGGTACCACTCGTAGCTGTTGACCAGCGGCACGTTGGAATCGCCCACGTCGCCCATGATCAGCGTGGGCGCCTTGACGTTGCGGACGTAGGTGATCGGCGACTGCGCGCGCCAGATGTCCCAGCCCTGCGCCGTCCACGGCGTCGAACCGAAGAAATACACGTCGCCCATCTGGTAATACGCCACGGTGTAATCCATCACCCAGTCGGTCAGCGCCGCACCCGCGACCGCCGCCTTCCACACGTCATGGTGACCGGTCAGCCAGGTGGTCATGTAGCCGCCGTACGACCAGCCGGATACGCCGATGCGGTTCGTATCGACGATGCCCAGCTTCTCGACCGCAGCCAGCCCCGCCATCACGTCCTTGCCGGGACCTTCACCGGTATCGCGGAAGATCGCGTGCTGGTAGGCATCGCCCAGATTGGTGCTGCCGCGGTAGTTGGGCTGGAACACCAGGTAACCCGCGGCAGCCAGCAACTGCGGCAGCGGCGAGAAATCCGTGGTGGATGCACTCTCCGGGCCGCCATGGATCACCAGCACCAGCGGATATTTCCTTCCGCTCCGGTATCCGGCCGGATAGGTCAGCGCACCGTCCTCGTCGAAACCGTCGCTGCTTTTCCACTGCACGGCTTCGGTGCGGCCAAGCTCCAGCTTGTCCACGAAGGCGTTGACGTCGGTCAGCCGGCGCGGTTTGGCGTCCACCGAATCCATCACGTACAGCTCGCCGGGATGGTTGGCGGTACTGCCGATGAAGGCGATTTCGCCGCTCCTCGCGACGTCGATCTGCGGATGCACGCTGACGTCGCCGGTGTCCAGCACCCGCGCCGCGCCGGACAATGACTGCTCCCACAGCACCGCTCTCGTGCCCAGTTCGCCCGCGAGCAGCAGCGACTTGCCGTCCGGCAGCCATGCGTAGGCATTGAAATTGCGCGCCAGCGCGGCGGTCACGTCGCGCGTCGCGCCGTTGCCGCCGACATAGACCGCGTTGCCGTTGTTCTGGTCGCCGTTGCGTGCCCGCAGGAACGCGAACACGTCGCTGTCCGGCGCATGCGCGTAATCGTTGGCGCCCTGATCGCCGACCAGCACGGCGGGCTTGCCATCGCCGGACGCAGGTACTTCCGCGATGACCGATTTGAACGACGGTCCCCAGTACGGGCCGGGGAACTGCGTGAACACGATGCGCCTGCCGTCACGGCTCCACACCAGCGGCGTCGCGCCTTCCTGATCGGTCTGCAGCGAATACGAACCCTCCGTCAGCCGCGTGGGCTTGCCGCCGGTCGCGGCGACCACCCACAGGTGCCACGGCGCCAGCGCCTTGCGCAGCAGGAAATTGCCGTCGGTGACCTGGAACGCGTCGTCGTGCGCCTTGACAGCCTTTTCGTCGACCGGCGGATCCTGGGTGATGTAGGCGATCCGCGTGCCGTCGGGACTCCAGGTGAACTCGTCGATGCCCTGCTTGGCATCGGTGATGCGCTGCGCGTCGCCGCCCGCCATCGGCAATACGTAGATCTGCGACTCTTTGGTCTTGTCGCCGTCCTTGGCCAGAAACGCCAGCCGCGTGCCGTCGGGCGACCAGCGCGGTGAGGACACCCCTTCGCGGTCGTGCGTCAGCGCACGGCGCGCGCCGCTGGCGACATCGACCACGTCGATCTCCGACTTGTTCTTGTCGGTCTTCCAGTCGGGCACAGACACCACCAGCGCGATGGATTTGCCGTCCGGTGAAAGCTGCGGATCGGACAATCGCACCAGCTTTTGCAGGTCGTCCAGCGTGAACGGCGCCGCCGCCGCGGAAACCAGCGGCAATGCGAGCAGCGCGAACAGGATCGGCCACGGCCAGTCACGCCAACGATTCATGGGAACCCCTCCGATGCCGCAGGCGCGCGGCGCGTCCGTCCAAGCATAGCGCAGGTGCCGCTTGCCGGATGCGGCTCGTGCGGGCATGCTCGCGGGAATGTCTGTCTCGCAGCCTTCCGCTCCGGCACCCTATCCGCACCTGTTCTCGCCGCTCGACCTCGGCTTCTGCACGCTGCCCAACCGCGTGCTGATGGGTTCGATGCACACCGGGCTGGAAGACCACGCGCGCGATTTCGGCCGGCTTGCCGAATACTTCGCCGAACGCGCGCGCGGCGGCGTGGGCCTGATGGTGACCGGCGGCTTCGCGCCCAACATCGAGGGCTGGCTGAAACCGTTCGCCAGCCGGCTGTCGTCGCGCTGGCAGGTCGCGCCGCACCGGCGCATCACCGGCGCGGTGCACGCCGCGGGCGGACGCATCTGCCTGCAGATCCTGCACGCGGGGCGTTACGGCGTGCATCCGTTGATCGTGGCGCCGTCGGCAATCAAGTCGCCGATCACGCCGTTCACGCCGCGCGCGCTGTCCGAACGCGGGATCGAACGCACCATCCGAGCCTTCGTGCGTTGCGCAAGGCTGGCGCAGGACGCGGGCTACGACGGCGTCGAGATCATGGGCAGCGAGGGCTATCTGATCAACCAGTTCCTCGCCGAGCGCAGCAACCAGCGCAAGGATCGCTGGGGCGGTTCCGCGGAAAACCGGATGCGCTTTCCGGTCGAGATCGTGCGTCGCACTCGCGAGACGGTGGGACGTGACTTCATCATCGTCTACCGGCTGTCGATGCTGGACCTGGTGGATCGCGCGCAGGCCTGGGACGAAATCGTCGCGCTGGCCAAACAGGTCGAGGCCGCCGGCGCCACGCTGATCAACACCGGGATCGGCTGGCACGAGGCGCGCATCCCGACCATCGTCACTTCCGTGCCGCGCGCGGCGTTCACCTGGGTCACCCGGCGGATGAAGGAATCGGTGCGCATCCCGCTGATCACCACCAACCGGATCAACATGCCGGAGGTAGCCGAACAGGTGCTCGCGCGCGGCGACGCCGACATGGTATCGATGGCGCGCCCGCTGCTGGCCGATCCCGAGTGGGTGGCCAAGGCGCGCTCCGCCCGCGCCGACCGCATCAATACCTGCATCGCCTGCAACCAGGCCTGCCTCGACCACGTGTTCGAAAACAGGCTGGCCTCGTGCCTGGTCAATCCGCGCGCGTGTCACGAAACCGAATTGGTCATTGCACCGGCCGCGACGCGCAAACGCTTCGTCGTGGCCGGCGCGGGGCCGGCCGGCCTCGCCGCGGCATGCACGCTGGCCGAGCGCGGGCATGCGGTGGCGCTGTACGAGCAATCAGGCGAGATCGGCGGCCAGTTCAATCTGGCGAAACGGATTCCGGGCAAGGAAGAGTTTTCGGAAACGTTGCGCTATTTCCGGAATCGCCTGGCCGATCTCGGCGTGGACGTGCGCCTGAACACCGCGGCCGATCCGGCATCGCTGCAATCGTCGCACTGCGACGCCGTGATCGTCGCCACCGGCGTGACGCCGCGCGACCCGCGGATTCCGGGGCAGGATCATCCGATGGTGATCAGCTATCACGATGCCGTGATGGGCGTTCGCCCCATCGGCAAGCGCGTCGCGATCGTCGGCGCGGGCGGCATCGGTTTCGACGTCGCCGAATTCCTGACCCAACCCCCGCCCTCCCCCACCACCGACATCGCGCGCTGGACCCGCGAATGGGGTGTCGATACCACGCTCGCACACCGCGGCGGAATCGACAAACCCGAAGTCGAAACGTCGCCGCGCGAGGTGTGGCTGCTGCAACGCACGCCAGGCAAACCCGGCAAGCGCCTCAACAAGACCACCGGCTGGGTGCACCGCGCCGCATTGAAGGCCAAGGGCGTGAAGATGCTGGGCGGTGTCACTTACGAACGCATCGACGATGCCGGCCTGCATGTCACGATCGACCGCGAAGTACGCACGCTGGAAGTCGACAACGTGATCATCTGTGCCGGGCAGGAATCCAACCGCGCATTGGCCGACGAGCTGATCGCGCTCGGCATCCCGGTGCACGTGGTCGGCGGTGCCGACGTCGCCGCGGAGCTCGACGCCAAGCGCGCGATCAACCAGGCCACGCGGCTGGCGGCGACGCTGTGACCACACGTTTCATCGCATTTTGCGAACACGGCGTTCAAGCAAACGGCTTGATGCGACGGTCACCGATGCCCATATTCCTTGTTCGCATTCGAACGAGGAGCTTTGCATGAAACTGTACACCTCTCCCGGCGCGTGCTCGATGGCCGACCACATCGTGCTGGAATGGACCGACCGGTCCTACACCGCGCAGATCGTCAGCCGCGAGGAACGGAGCAAGCCGGAATTCCGCAAACTCAACCCCGCCGGCGCGGTGCCCGTGCTGGAGGAAGATGGCTGGGTGTTGACCCAGAACGCCGCGATCCTCAACTACCTTGCCGACAGGTTTCCGGAAGCGAAACTGGGTGGCGACGGCAGCGCGAAAAGCCGCGCCGAGGTGAACCGCTGGCTGGGCTTCCTCAACTCGGACATGCACCCGGCATTCAAGCCGCTGTTCGGTGCGACCAATTACCTCGAAGACAAGGCCACCATCGAGAAAACCCACGACCATGCGCGCAGGCAATTGCGGGCGTTGTTCGAGCGCGCCGATGAGCAACTCGGCCAGCACGACTGGATCGCGGGCGACCACAGATCCATCGTTGACCCGTACCTGTTCGTGATGCTGCGCTGGGCCAAGGGCGTGAAAGTGGACCTTGCCGGCCTCGACAACTTGAAGAAGTTCGAGCAGCGCATGCGTGCCGACGCCGGCGTGCAGCGCGTGTTGAAGGCCGAGGGACTCGACCAGGCGGCTTAATAAGAAGTCTCCGCGTCTCGGAGCTGCAGGCCATGGATGGCCGGACAACGAAGCATAAATCGGCGCCGTTGGCGGCGCCGAGAAGCGCAGCCGAATGGCGGAACAAGCGCCGTATGTTCGACTACACGGATGTAGGAGTTCGGCGCGGCCGCCATTCGGCGAGCATCGCAGGGGAATCGAACGAACACGATGTTCGTTCGATCGCCGCCTCCGGCGCCTAGCCTTTTTCGCCCCTTTTTGGGCAATGCCAAAAAGGGGCCCGCGCAGTTGGACTGCGCGGAAAAAAGACACGGATGTCAAGCGGCAAGAGCAAAAATGGATTCCGGCTTTCACCGGAATGGCAACAAGAGAGTCAGCGCTTCTCGATGGGCGTGTACGCGCGGTCTTCCGGCCCGGTGTAATTCGCGCTCGGACGGATGATCTTGCCGTCGATGCGCTGTTCGATCACGTGCGCGCTCCAGCCGGAAGTGCGCGCGATCACGAACAGCGGCGTGAACATCGGCGTCGGCACGCCCAGCATGTGATAGACACTGGCCGAATACCAGTCGAGGTTCGGGAACATCTTCTTGAGTTCCATCATCACATTCTCGATCCGCTCGGATACCTCGAACAGGCGCGGATTGCCGCCGTCGGTGCACAGCTTGCGCGAGATCTCCTTGATGATGGGGTTGCGCGGGTCGCCGATGGTGTAGACCGGGTGGCCGAAGCCGATCACGATCTCCTTGTTGGCGACGCGCTGGCGGATGTCGGCCTCGGCCTCGTCCGCGCTGCGATAGCGCGAGATGATTTCCATCGCCGCCTCGTTGGCGCCGCCGTGTTTGGGACCGCGCAGCGCACCGATCGCACCGGTGATGGCCGAATACATGTCCGAACCGGTGCCCGCAATCACGCGCGCGGCGAAGGTGCTGGCATTGAATTCGTGCTCGGCGTACAGGATCAGCGACTTGTCCAGCGCGTTCGCATGCAATTCGCCAGGCGGCTTGCCGTGCAGCAGGTGCAGGAAATGCGCGGCGATGGTCGCGTCGTCGGTTTCGACCTCGATGCGGCGGCCGTTGTGCGAAAAGTGATACCAGTACAACAGCATCGAACCGAAGCTCGCCATCAGGCGGTCGGCGATGTCGCGCGCGCCGGTGACGTTGTGGTCGGGCGCCTCAGGCAGCACCGTGCCGAGCACCGAACAGCCGGTGCGCATCACGTCCATCGGGTGTGTGGACGCCGGCAGCAGTTCCAGCGTGGCCTTGACCGGCTGCGGCAGACCGCGCAGGCGCTTCAGCTTGGCCCTGTACGCATTCAATTCCGCCCAGGTCGGCAGGTGTTCGTGCACCAGCAGGTACGCGACTTCCTCGAACGTGGCCTTCGTGGCCAAGTCCTTGATGTCGTAACCGCGGTAATGCAGGTCGTTGCCGCTGCGCCCGACCGTGCACAGCGCGGTGTTGCCGGCGGCGACGCCGGACAGCGCCACCGATTTCTTGGCCTTGGGCAGAACTTGCGGGTTGTCGCTCATCGCATCCTTCCTCTCAATTGTTGAATACTTCGCCGGGCGCAATGCGCGGGCATTCCCGAACCTGCCTCACCTGCACGGCGCCTTCCTTGTAGCCGACCAGATGATTGTCCCAGTATCTCCAGCATTCACCGAGGGTCGAGCAAAAGCAGACTGCAATGGTCAGGTGCTTCTGGACGGCCGCGGAGCGGAAACGCTGATACACCTCGCCCTCGGCAAACTTGATGATCGACACGGTTTCGCCGGCACTCAACACGTTGGGATAAATGGTGGACTCGCTGTAGGTCCGCGGCTTCGCCACGCCCAGCGCGTCGAGCAGATGATTCCAGTCGGCCTGCGGCTTGCCATCGACCCACATCTGTGCGGAGCGCACGATGGCGGGGCCGACACCCTTGTTGTACACCTCAATGGAATTCTTGAGGTCGTTGTTTCCGGCCAGCAACCACGGCCATACCTGCGCGCGTACCTGCTCGGCCTGGATGTTTGCGGTGAGCCGCTGGACCCAGGCGGTGTAACCCGCAACGACCAACGACAGCAAGCCGATCATTGCGGCAATGATCGCGGCTAGGGCATCCCAGCGGATGCCGCGTCGTTCGGCGGTCGTCAGCGGCGCGTCGGATGGAAGCTGCGGTTCCGGCATCTTCGCTCAATCCTTCCGGCTGCCTGCAAACAGTTCGTCGAGCTTGTCTTCGTACGCGTGGTAGCCGAGGAAGTCGTACAACTCCTCGCGCGTCTGCATCATCGGCACCACGGACTTCTGGGTGCCTTCGCGACGCACGGTTTCGTAGAAGTTCAGCGCAGCCTTGTTCATCGCGCGATACGCGCCGCAGCAGTACAGCGCGATGTCCACGTTCGCCGAGCGCAGTTCCTCGACGGTGAAGAACGGTGTGGCGCCGAACTCGGTGAGGTTGGCGAGGATCGGCACCTTCACGGCTTGCTTGAATTTGCGGTAATCGTCCAGCGTCTTCATCGCCTCGGGGAAGATCATGTCGGCGCCGGCCTCGACGTAGGCGACCGCGCGTTCGATCGCGCTGTCGATGCCTTCGACCGCCGCCGCATCGGTGCGCGCCATCACCACGAAGTCCCTGTCGGTTTTTGCATCGACAGCCGCCTTCACGCGATCGACCATCTCCTCCTTCGGCACCACTTCCTTGCCGGGACGATGGCCGCAGCGTTTCTGGCCGACCTGGTCCTCGATATGCACCGCGGCGACGCCGATCCGCTCGAACGAACGGATGGTGCGCGCGATGTTGAAGGCGCCGCCCCAGCCGGTGTCGATGTCCACCAGCAGCGGCAATTGCGTGGCCTCGACGATGCGGCGCGCGTCGGTCAGCACGTCTTCCATCGTCGAGATGCCGAGGTCGGGCATGCCCAGGGAATTGGCCGCGACGCCGCCGCCGGAGAGATACAGCGCCTTGTAGCCGACGCGCTTGGCCATCAAACCGGCATACGCGGTGATCGCGCCGACGACTTGCAGCGGCGATTCGGCAGCCAGTGCGGCGCGGAAGCGCGCGCCCGCGGAGGAAGATTGGGTCATGCGGCCTCCGGCAAAGCCGCCATTTTAGCCCATCCGGACGCGACGGCATGGTGGCGCGCGAATCACCCCGGCGGCTTCGCCCACGATTCGTGTCCGTACACGATCCGCCAGCCTTCGGGCAGGCGTTGCCACACATAGGTGACGACGAAGGCGCTGGTGCTGCTCCTGCCGTCCGGCAGGGTGCGGCTCGACATCAACGGCCAGGTCACGATCTCGACATCGGGTCCGAGCGCCATGAATTCAGTCTGCCCGTTCGAACGATAGCGCGCATCGCTCTTGCCGTTCTTCCACCACTTCAACTGCTGCGCGTGCAACGCATCCCAGCCGTGGATGACCTCGCCGTTGATCGCGAACACCAGGGCCGATGTGCGCAGCATGGGCGCCATGAAGGCGTCGGTGTCGTGCGCGTTGGCGGCTGCCAGCATCTTTGCCATGACCGGACGGATGGCCTGTTCCGCGGACGATGCTGCGGCCAGCACCGGAGCACCAGGCAGCCATGCCGCGCAGAGCGACGCAAGGATCAGCCAGAACCTGTTCATCGTCGTTGCCCTCCCGCCTCGGCTTTTCATTCCGCCCGTTTGCCCGCGCGAATGCGCGCGACCAGCGTCTCGAAGCGTGGGTCGCCGTGCAAAGGGCGATACCACGGATTCAACCAGACGCTGTCCATGTGCGCGGAACGGTCCCGGTACGCCTGTTCAAGTTGCGCGATCGCGTCGCCCTTGTCGCCCAGCGCGGCGTAGATTGCGGCGATGTAAGTGCGATCGACGTAACGCTGCTTCGCGTCGTTTTCCAGCTTCTGCACGGCCGCACGCGCCTGCACGGTGTCGCCGACGTGCGCCTGACAGATGGCGAGTTGCGGACTGGACAGGCTCGGCTTCACGTGTTGCCGAGTGTAGCGGTCCACGCACGCCTGCCAGTGACCGAATGCGCCCTCGACCATGGCGACCGCATCGCCGTTGTAGGCGAAATCCGGATCGATCTTGTTCACGCGCTGCGCCAGCTGCGTGGCGGCGGTTTCATCGTCCTGCGCGATCGCGGCGTAGGCTTCCCAGCGCGGGAACCACGGATTCAGCGGATCGAGCTTCCCGGCAGTCTGCAACTGCGCGCGTGCCGCGGCGGGATCCTTCCCGATGCGCAGCAGGTACAGCCCGAGCACCGCATGCGCTTCGGCCAGGCTCGGCCGCAACTTGATGGCGAGATCGAGTTCGCGTTTCGCCTTCGCATAGTCGAGGTCGTAGCTCATCGCGATGTAACCGAGTTGCAGATGGCCTTCCGCGAGCTCGGGATTCAGCGCGACTGCCTTTTCCGCCGCACCGCGCATCGCCGGCAGGATGCTCAGCGGCGCGCGGTACACGTCGGCCAGGTTGATGTAGGCGCGCGCCATCCCGGCCCACGCCGCGGCGTAGTCGGGATCCTCGGCGATCGCCTGATTGAACAGCACCAGCGCCTGCTGCAGGCTGGCCTCGTCGGTGTGCCACGACAGCCGCGTGCCTTGCAGGTACAGATCGTGCGCCTGCGGATTGGCGGTGCCCGCGAACACCAGCTTCTGCGCATCGATGCCGCCCAGCTTGACCTTGAGTGCGGACACCACGGCATTGGAGATCTCGTCCTCCAGCGTGAACAGGCTTTCCATCTTCTCTTCGTACTGCTGGGTCCACAGCGTCGCGCCGGTGAGGGTATCGTCGAGTTCCACGTCGATGCGCAGGTCATCGCCGGACCGCTGCACCACGCCCGACAGCAGGTTGCGCACGCCCAGTTGCTGCCCGATCTCCCTGGCTCCGAGATCGCTGTTCCCGAACCGGAACGACGAAGTGCGCCCGATCACCTCCAGACCCGGAATGCGCGACAGCGCATTGAGCAGTTCCTCGCTGATGCCCTGCCCCAGATAGTCGTTGTCGGTTCCACTGCCCAGCACACTGAGCGGCAGCACGGCGATCGAGTGCGGATTGACCGGCACCGCCGGTGCGGATGCAGCCGATGCCGGTACGCCGGCCGCCGGTTTGCCGGCCGCGTTCGCCACCCTGTTCGACGGCGCTCGCGAATGCGCTGTCGGCACCAGCCACCACCACACGCCGCCCGCGATCACGGCGACCAGCACGCCGGCGAGGCCCAGCGCCAAGCCGGTGCGGAGCGAGCGCCGCCGGCCGATCTGCGAGGGGTGCGCCTCGTCGCGCGGCGTCTGGAACGCCCATGCCAGGACCAGCGCGACCGGAAACCCCGTCAGCACCAGCACCACGATCACGCGCTCCAGCCAGACCGGGAAGTCGAGCACCGGAAACAGGATCGCAACGACCTGGATGATGAGCCAGCCGACCACGGCATAGGCCGCCGCCGCGCGGAACACGTGGTGGCGTTTCAGTTCCTGCAGGAACCCGGGTCTGGGCATTCCGGCACCCCTCCGCGTGCGGGCTTTCCGCTGCACGCGTGGGCGCATCTTAGCGCCGCGAGCCAGGCCGGACGCTATCCGTCTCTGTTTCCACCGGATGCAAAAAGAGCGGCACGCGGTCGCCCCAAATGCTGGCTGCGCAATTCCGCGTCACTAGCCCAGCAAGTGTTCGACGGCAGCATGCTCCTCGCGCAGTTCCTTGTCGGTGGTATCCATCCGCGCACGCGAGAATTCATTGATCTCGAGGCCTTGCACGATGGCGTACTTGCCGTTCTTGCAGGTGACGGGGTAGCCGTAGATCACGCCGTGCTTGATGCCGTAGGAACCGTCGGACGGAATGGCCATCGACACCCAGTCGCCCTCGGCGGTGCCGAGCGCCCACGAGCGCATGTGGTCGATCGCCGCCGACGCGGCCGATGCCGCGGACGACGCGCCGCGCGCCTTGATGATCGCGGCGCAGCGCTGCTGCACGGTCGGAATGAATTCCTTCTCGTACCACGCCCGATCGACCAGCGACAGCGCGGGCTTGCCCTTGACCGTCGCGTGGTGGATGTCCGGATACTGGGTGGACGAGTGATTGCCCCAGATGATCACCTTGGCGACATCGGTGTTGTGCGCGCCGGTCTTGGCGGCGAGCTGACCCTTGGCGCGGTTGTGGTCGAGCCGCACCATCGCGGTGAAGCACGTTGGATCGAGGTCGGGCGCGTTGGCCTGCGCGATCAGCGCATTGGTGTTGGCCGGGTTGCCGACGACCAGCACCTTCACGTCGCGTTTGGCGTGCGCGTTCAGCGCCTTGCCTTGCGGGCCGAAGATCGCACCGTTGGCGGACAGGAGATCCTTGCGCTCCATGCCGGGACCGCGCGGACGCGCGCCCACCAGCAACGCGTAATCGACGTCCTTGAAGGCGACGTTGGCATCGTCGGTCACCACCACGCCCGCCAGCAGCGGGAACGCGCAGTCGTCCAGCTCCATCACCACGCCGTTCAGCGCCGGCAGCGCGGGCGTGATCTCCAGCAGGTGCAGGATCACCGGCTGGTCCGGACCCAGCATGTCGCCGGCGGCGATCCGGAACAGCAGCGCGTAACCGATCTGGCCGGCGGCGCCGGTGACGGCAACTCGAACGGGGGCTTTCATGCATGCAACTCCATCAATGGAAAACGGACAGGACGAATGGATCGCGCCAGCGCGCGATGCAGGACAGCAAGGCGACGGATCAGGCGCCTGCGGCGCGCACCCGCTCCACGCGTTCGTCGCTCAACTCGGCGAAGAACGACTGGATGCGCGCCAGACCCTTCTGCAACTGGTCGGGCGGGCAGGTGTAGGAAATGCGCAACGAACGCGGTTCGCCGAAGGCGGAGCCCGGCACCGTCGCGACGAACTTGTCTTCCAGCAGCGCCTTGCAGAAATCGATGTCGTTCTCGATCGGCTTGCCGTTGTGCGACTTGCCGAACGCCACCGAGATGTCGGGAAACGCGTAGAAGGCGCCCTGCGGACGCGGGCACTTCACGCCGGGAATCTTGAGCAGCGCGTTGACGACCTCGTCGCGGCGTTTCGAGAATTCCACGCCCTTCGCCTGCGGAATGTCCTGCGGCCCGGTGAGCGCGGCGAGTGCCGCCGCTTCGGTGATCTCTGGCAGGCAGGTGATGTGGTTGGAATTCAGCGTCACCAGTGCCTTCACGCCCGCCTCGGGACCGGCCACGAAACCCACGCGCCAACCCGGCATGCCGTAGGTCTTGGAGAGCGAATCCATGATGAAGGTGCGTTCGCGCAGTTCCGGCCTGAACTGCACGAAGTTGTGGTAGCCGATGCCGTCGAACACCAGCCGGTTGTAGATGTCGTCGGTGATGATCCAGGTGTCGGGGTGCTTTGCCAGCACCTCGGCGAGCGCGGCGATCTCGTCGCGCGTATAGACCATGCCGGTCGGGTTGGACGGATTGTTGAACAGGAACACCCTGGGCCTGCGTGCCAGCGCCCTGTCGAGCTGCGCCGGCGTCAGCTTGTAGTTCTGCTCGGGCGGACACGGCAGCAGGTCGATCTTCGCACCCAGGATCTCGGCGATATCGACGTACGAGGTCCAGTACGGGGTCGCGAACGCGATCCCGTCGCCCTCGTCCAGCAGCGCCTCGCACAGGTTGTACAGCACCTGCTTGGCGCCGATGCCGACCGTGACGTTGGCGCGTGTGTAGCCGTCCAGGCCGCTTTCCCTGAAGTGCGCGACGATCGCGTCCAGCAGTGCCGGCGCGCCGCGGTTGGTGCCGTAGCCGCCGCTGTCGTGCGGCATCCAGTCACGCACCGCCTGATAAACATGATCGCCCGGCAGGAAGTTCGGCACGCCGATCGAGAAGTTGACGACGTCCTTGCCTTCGGCCTTGAGTTGACGGGCCTTGTCGGCGATCACCATGATCGCGCTGGGCTTGGCGCGGCCGGTGCGCGCGGCGAGTCTGGGCATGGGAAGCCTCCGCGATGGGGCGGAAATCCAGCGTTGCATTCTAACACACCGGTTTCCCCGCAATCCGCGGTTTTGCCACGGCTGCGCCGCCGAAACAGCGTCAAGGTCCGCCTTGCACCGGTGACACGGGATGCTGTTACGCTTGTGTCCGGAATGCCGGTGACGCGGCGTTCCGGTTTCCAGGGCTGCAAGAAACAGGCGGATGTCCAAACCGAGGTAACCATACAAGCGGAGGTGTGCGTATGCACTGGCTTTGGTTGATCATCATCGGTTTCATCATCGGCGTCATCGCGAAGTTCTTCGACCGCGACCACGCTCCGGTCGGTTTCATCATGACCATCGTCATAGGCATCATCGGCTCGCTGATCGCCAGCTGGGTGGGCGAGCAGATCGGCTGGTGGCCGAGTCACGGCATCGTCCACTTCATCGCCGCGGTGATCGGCGCGATCATTCTTCTGGCGATCTACACCGCCGTCCGGCGCAGGGGCGGAGGCGGCGCCAGCCCGGCCTGACGTGCTTATCGAAGGCGGGCGCGCGGCGCCCGCCTTCGTTTTCCGGGCGCCGCGTTTCAGTTGCGCGCGGCGAGAATCCGGTTCCATGCCGAGACGCGATCGGCGTGCGCGGCCAGCAGCGATGCGCTGTCGCCCTCGATCGTGATCCTGTCGATCGTGTCGCCCTGCCTGATCGCGTTGACGACCTTCTGGTCGTCCGCGGCAAGGACTTCACCAAACACGGTGTGCTTGCCGTCCAGCCACGGCGTGGGCACGTGGGTGATGAAGAACTGGCTGCCGTTGGTGGCTGGGCCGGCGTTCGCCATCGACAGCTTGCCGGGCGCGTCGTGCTTCAGGTCGGCGCGGCATTCGTCCTCGAACCTGTAGCCCGGGCCGCCGGTACCGGTGCCGTTCGGGCAACCGCCCTGGATCATGAAATCCGCGATCACGCGGTGGAAGTTCAGGCCGTCGTAATAGCCGCGCTGCGCGAGGTTCACGAAATTGGCGACCGTCAGCGGCGCCTTGTCGTCGAACAGCCTCAGGTGGATGGGGCCGCGCGAGGTGTGAATGGTTGCGGCAAGACTCATGTCGTCTCCGGATGCGTGGGCATCGATGGCAAGGATCAACAAGAATAGCGCGTCGTCAGGACGGCAGATCCAGATGGCGGCGATCGAGTGCGTACGGGCCGCGTGGCCGCGTCTGCGGCGGTTGCCGATCGGGCAGCGGCGCACCGTCCACCACGTGCGCGTACATCCGGTCGAGCGCCGCGTAGCCGTACGGCAAGAGCGGCACGTGGCGTTCACCCATCCCCGGCACGATCAGGAACGCATCGAAATGCTGCGCATGCGGAATGCGCCAGTAGCGCAACGCGTGTTCGCGTTCGCGCAGCCATGCGACGTAGGCGTCCGAACTGAAGGCGGCCGGGATCAATCCGTCCTCGGCGCCATGCACCACCCATACCGGCAACCCCTTGCGCGGTGCGCGCACGGCGAGCTGACCGACCGCCGCGTGCAGCGCCATCGCCTCGGCCCCACCGCCGTCCCACAAGGCACGCAAGGCCAGCAGGCCCGGCAGCGCCGGATCGGCCGACGCATCGCTGCCGCCCGACAAGCCTATGCCCGCGTCCGGCGGAATGCCCGAGCCTTCCGCCCACCACGCCGCGCGCACGGCCGGCGCGGGAATCCCCGCGACATCGAGCGGGCGGAACGAGAAACCGCACGGCATCGCGCCCACGCCGCGGCGCAGGTATGCCGATGAATAGGTCACCGCGATCGCACGCCACATGTCGAAAGCCGTGGAACAGGCCGCCGACGCGATGGCCTCCTCTTGCCAGCCCGAGGCCAGCAGGCGTTGCAATGCTTCGCGCGCCTGGGCGGACGATTCGCCGCTTTCGAGTTCACCGCGCGCGTGCAGGCTCGCGCCGCGCGCTTGCCATGCGGGCGGTGTGAGCATCCCGGCACGCGCGAATGGCACTGCGGCAAAACGCGGATCGGCAAGCGCGACGGGCAACCACAGCGCGGCCTCGGTCGCGTAGTCGTAGAGTGCACGGCCGCGCCCCGCCACGTGCACGTTGGGCTCCAGCGCGACCACGCCGTCCAGCCAGCCTTCCTCGTCCAGTCCGGCCGCCTGCAGCACCGCGCCGCCACCGTTGGAGATGCCCGCGGCGATGATGCGCGTGTTGCCGGGCGTGAACGGCGCCTGCGCGGGAAAGGCCTCGTCCAGCATCGCCACGCCGAAGCGCGCGGCCTGCAGCACGTGCGCGCCCCAGTCGGCCTCCGGATGGTCGCCCGAATGCGCGTGCTTGGCCGCGATGCCGGCGTCTTTCGGCGCGCGCTCCGGTTCGAACTCGAGCAGCGTGCCGCCGCTCTCTGCGCGTGTGCCGTCCAGTGCCACGCCCGTGCCGTCGGCGCAGTCGAAATAACCCGCGCCGCCGCCGCGATCGGTATAGACGACCGCGCATCCCCGCGGCAGACCGAACGTGCCCGCCAGCGCGATCGCGCCATACACGCCACGCGAGCCCGACGAAGGTGCGACGATCAGGCAGCGTGCCTGCTTGTCGAAGTCATCGGGAATCTGGCACAGCACGCGATGCGAATGGTGCGCGTTCGGCAGACGTGCAAATGCGCCGTATTCGCGGCCCGGCACTGCAGGAACGCTGCCGTAAACGCGGCCGTATCCGCCGAGCGGCCCCAGATCGGCGATGCCTTTCCAGTTGGACTGGATCGCGCGCCGGCGCAGTTCCGCGGGGGTGGGGTGCGCGGGATCGGCGAACGGCACCGGCACACCCGCCAGTCCGGCCAGACCGAGGCCCGCGCTCAGCAGATCGTCGCCGCCGCGGTGCGTGGTGCGCCGTATCGAACCGCTCAGGAACTCGAGTGACATGATTTCTCCCGTGACGGCGATCCCGTTCCCGCGCCGGGTCGTTTTACTTCCGGGATTTCGAGGCGGACCGGCCGGCCGGTTTGTCCGACGCCGCCAGGATGCGCAAGGCGAATCCGGCATAGACGTCGGCCACCTGCGCCGCGGTGACGTGGTAATCCGGCGCGAACCAGTAGGCCACGCGCAGGCCCATGCCGCCGATCGCGGCGACGGCCAGCCACGGCACGGGCACGTCGAAGATGCCGGCATCCAGGCCGCGCTGGATGATGTCGGTCAACAGGTCTTCCGACTGGCGGCGGATCACGAACGTCGCCGCACCCAGCGTCTCGCCCAGCACGTGCAGTTCCGAATTGGCGACCACCGCCAGCATCGGGTAGGTCGTGTGGAAACCCACGTGCGCGCGCACGTAGGCGACGATCTGGTCGCGCGGATCCGCGCCGCTGCCCAGCACCGCGGTGCGCACGGCCCGGTATTGCTCCTCGTGCCCGATCCGGCACAGTTCGGCCAGGATGTGCTCCTTGGACGGGTAATGCGCGTAGATCGTGGCGGGCTTGACGCCCGCGGCGGAGGCGAGGTCCCGCATCGAGGCGGCGGCGTAACCGTGCTCCGCGAACATCTTCAGCGCAGCTTCCAGCACCCGTCCGGTGGAACCCGGGGGCTTGTGCTCGGGGAGCAGATGGGCCGTCGTGGCGGCCAGGCGCCGGTTGATGGTCATGGATTGTTGAACGAACGGTCGATCGGGTTAATCCTGAATTGACATTACCAGACGTTGTTGCTAGAAGTATATCCTAACGAACGTTAGTTAGTGACGGAGAATCACCGCATCGACGGCCGAAGCATACCCGCGCGTCCGATCGCGCCGCAGAGCCGCACCTTGCGCGCCGATCCTGCGCAGGCAGGCGCCGCCGGGTTCGCGATGCCGCCACGGCAAGCGCGCGGCGGGCTGCGAACCGGATCGATGCTGCAGCCCGTGAATGGCCGTCCCGAAACCCAGCACCACGCCTGATTCCGGAGGGGAATCCATGCGCATGCACCACCCACCGTTCGCGGCCACGCTGCTGGCGGCGTCGATCACGCTCGCCCTCGCCACGAACGCGAACGCGGCATCCGCGGACCGGCGCGCGCCCTCGCCGCAGGCAAGCTCCGCCGTCGCTGCACATGACGGTCAGGCCAATTCGCGCCAGACGCAAACCACGCTGCCGACCATCGTGGTGACCGCCACGCGGCGAAGCGAGTCCATCCAGAACGTGCCCGGCGGCGTGACGGCGTTGTCGGGCTCGTTCCTCCAGCAGATCCACGCCAACAGCTTCGAGCAGTTCGCCGCCTTCGTGCCGGGCCTGAGCTACGACTCGCTCGGCCCCACCAGCGACATCGTCGCGATCCGCGGCGTCACCACCGGCGGCACGCAGTTGAGCAGCGGCATCGGGATGTATTTCGACCAGGTGCCGGTCGGCGCCAGCACGCCGTTCGGCGTGGGTTTCCAGACGCTGCCGGTCAACACCTTCGACCTCGCGCGCATCGAGGTGCTGAATGGCCCGCAGGGAACGCTCTACGGTGCCAACGCGCTGGGCGGCGCGATCAAGTACGTGCCCAACACCCCGAACCTCGATGACTTCGGCGGCATCGTTTCGGCCACGCTGTCCGAAACCGCCCACGCGGGCACCAATTACGGCGCCGACGTGATGCTCAACGCGCCGCTTGCTCCCGGCAAGATCGCGTTGCGCGTGGATGGCGTCCAGCAATACGACACCGGCTTCGGCAACAACGTGCTGCTCGGCAGCGGCAACCAGGGATCGGCGCACACGACCATGGGCCGCGCGCAACTGCTGGCGCAGATCACGCCCGACCTCGGCGTAAGGCTTGCGGCGTTCTCGCAGAAGATCCGCGACAACGGCCTGAACGTGGATTTTCGCGACATCGACACCGGCCGGCCGACGCTGGGCACCTACGATCAGGCATTCGCCCTGCACCAGCCCGAGTCCAACACGCTGCGGATGTTCTCGGGGGTGGCGGACTGGAACCTGCACTGGGCCACGTTCACCTCGATCACCGCCTACCAGAACAACAACGGCACCTACCTCACCGACCTCAGCGATCTCTACAACGTGGTGTTCCACGACTTTTTCGGATTCCCGCTGTCGGTCTATGGCCTGTTCGTGGACACCACCACGCGCAAGACCACCCAGGAGTTCAGGCTGCAATCGCCCCAGGGCCAGCCGTTCGAATGGCTGGTCGGCGTCTATGGCGCGCACGAAACCACCCACGAGTTCGTGAACCTGCAGAACAGCCCCGACCCACAGGGACTGCTGTTCGGCTACTCGCCCTTCTACGGCGTGCTGCCGAGCCTGTACAAGGAGGCCTCGCTGTTCGCGGACGGCACGTACCACTTCACCGACCGGTTCGATGTGACCATGGGATTGCGCTACAGCAGGAACAGCCAGCATTACCAGCAATTCGCGAACGGCTGGCTGGTCGTGCCGCTCGAGCCCGGACTGACGACGCACGAAAACGCCACCTCGAAGCAGAGCGTCACGACATGGCTGTTCAATCCGCGCTATCGCCTTTCCGACAACGTGATGATCTACGGCAAGGTGGCCAGCGGTTACCGTCCAGGCGGCCCGAACTTCGTGCTGCAGCTCGGCAAGGGCGCCCCCACGTTCCAGCCGGACAAGCTGTGGAACTACGAAATCGGCGAGAAGGCGACACTGCTCGACGGCCGCGCGACGTTGAATGCCGACGTGTACGACATCGCCTGGTCGCGGATCCAGTTGACCGTCAACAACGGCGGCATCAACCAGAT
This sequence comes from Gammaproteobacteria bacterium, assembly GCA_021325195.1. Classification (GTDB taxonomy): domain Bacteria; phylum Pseudomonadota; class Gammaproteobacteria; order Xanthomonadales; family Rhodanobacteraceae; genus 66-474. Next base: position 24,893 of record JAJPHQ010000016.1, read on the forward strand.
CGAGAACGGCGGCAGCGCGCGGATCAAGGGCGCGGAGATCAGCGCGGCCTGCAAGGTCACACCGCATCTCACGTTGACCGGCTCGGGCGCGTGGACCGACGCGAAACTGACCTCGGCGGTGCCCGCACTGGGTCTCGCACAACCGGGCAGCCGCCTGCCGCTGTCGCCGAAATTCAACGTGGCGCTGGGTGCGAGCTACGGCTTCAACGTGGGCAGCCAGTCCACCGCGAACCTCACGCTGACCGACACCTACGTCGGCAATCGCACCGCGGGATACATGGGCAGCCTGATCGCCCCGGGCTACCGGCTGCCGGGCTACAACACGCTGAATCTCGATCTCGCGGTGTTCGCGCCGCACGGCGTGGAAATCGATGCCTTCCTGCACAACGCGCTCGACAAGGCCGGCCAGGTTTCCGCCACCACCGAAGCCAACGAATACGATCCTTTCGCGCCGGTGCCGGTGGTGCTGACGCAGCCACGCACGATCGGCGTGCAGGTGACGGTGGCACTCGGCAATCCGTACTAGACTGGCCGGCATGTCCAACGTCCTGATCACCGGAGCGGGCAGCGGGATCGGCGCGGGCGTCGCGCAGGAACTCGCGAAGGCGGGACACCGCGTGCTGGTCAGCGATCTCGATGCCGATGCCGCGCACCGGGTCGCGCAGGCGATCCGCGCTTCCGGTGGACAGGGCGACGCCTTCGCGCTGGACGTGACCTCCGACGACAGCGTGGCGACGCTGCTGAAGGCCCTGCCCTGCCCCGTCGAGGTGCTGGTCAACAACGCCGGCCTGCAATTCGTCGCGCGGCTGGAGGAGTTCCCGCTCGAGAAATGGGCGCTGCTCGTCGAGGTGATGCTGACCGGCGTCGCGCGCCTGACCCGCGCGTTGCTGCCGGGGATGCGCGAACACAATTTCGGACGCATCGTCAACACCGGCTCGGTGCACTCGCTGGTGGCCTCGCCCTTCAAGAGCGCCTATGTCGCGGCCAAGCACGGGCTGCTCGGATTCTCCAAGGTGATCGCGCTGGAAACCGCCGATCGCGACATCACCATCAACACGATCTGCCCGGCCTACGTGCGCACGCCGCTGGTGGACAGGCAGATCGCCGCTCAGGCGCGCACGCACGGGATCAGCGAGGAAAGGGTGATCGACGAGATCATGCTGAAACCGATGCCCAAGCGCGCCTTCATCGGGATCGACGAGATCGCGGGCATCATCGCGTTCCTGATCTCGCCGGCCGCGCGCCACATCACCGGGCAGGCCATCGTGGTGGATGGCGGCTGGACGGCGCAGTAGGCCCCCCGAGCCTGCCGCCCCCTGCGCGGCCGCGGTTCATGTTGCGGCGCCGGGATCGGCTACACTATGCCCCTCCCCGTTGTTCTACCCGGCGCGGCCCTGCGACCGCGCCGTTTCGTGTGTGTCCATGTCCATCCAGAACCTGCGCAACATCGCGATCGTCGCCCACGTCGATCACGGCAAGACCACCTTGGTCGACCAGCTGCTGAAGCAGTCCGGCACGCTGTCGGAACGCGCGGTGGTGCCCGATCGCGTGATGGACAGCAACGATCTGGAACGCGAGCGCGGCATCACGATCCTTTCCAAGAACACCGCGATCCGCTGGCGCGATCCGCGCGGCGAGCAATGGCGCATCAACATCGTGGATACGCCGGGCCACGCCGACTTCGGCGGCGAGGTCGAGCGCGTCTTGAGCATGGTCGATTCGGTTCTGCTTCTGGTCGATGCGATGGACGGCCCGATGCCGCAGACGCGCTTCGTGACGCAGAAGGCGTTCCGGATGGGCTTCAGGCCGATCGTGGTGATCAACAAGATCGATCGCCCCGGCGCGCGGCCGGACTGGGTCCTGAATCAGACCTTCGACCTGTTCGACCGTCTCGGCGCGTCCGACGAGCAACTGGATTTCCCGGTGGTGTATGCCTCCGCGCTGCAAGGCTACGCGGGTCTGCAGCACGACGTGCGCGGCGGCGACATGACACCGCTGTTCGAGGCGATCGTGAAACACGTGCAGGCGCCGCAGGTCGATCCGGACGGCGCGTTCCAGATGCGCGTATCCTCGCTCGATTACAACTCCTACGTGGGCGTGATCGGCATCGGCCGCGTGCAGCGCGGCACCGTGAAACCGAACATGCCGGTCACGGTCGTCGATCGCGAAGGCAGGAAGCGCAACGGCAAGATCCTGCAAGTCCTGGGCTTCATGGGCCTGGAACGGCGCGATGTGGATTCCGCGCGGGCCGGCGACATCATCGCGGTCAGCGGCATCGAGAATCTGGGCATCTCCGACACGCTGTGCGATCCGGCGCAGGTCGAGGCACTGCCCGCGCTGACCGTGGACGAGCCGACCATCAGCATGACCTTCCAGGTCAACAACTCGCCGTTCGCCGGCCACAGGGAGCACAGCGGCGGGCGCTTTCTCACCTCGCGGCAGATCCGCGAACGGCTGATGCGCGAAACGCTGCACAACGTGGCGTTGAAAGTCGAGGACACGGAAGACCCGGACAAATTCAAGGTATCGGGCCGCGGCGAACTGCACCTGTCGATCCTGATCGAAACCATGCGCCGCGAAGGCTATGAACTCGCGGTATCGCGCCCGGAAGTGATCGTGCGCGAAATCGACGGCGTGCTGCAGGAGCCCTACGAACAACTGGTCGTCGATCTGGAAGAGCCCTACCAGGGCGGCGTGATGGAGCGCCTCGGCACGCGCAAGGCGCAGTTGAAGAACATGGAGCCGGACGGCCGCGGCCGCGTGCGCTTGGAATACCTGATCCCCGCACGCGGACTGATCGGCTTCCAGACCGAATTCCGCACGCTCACCGCCGGCACCGGGCTGATGTTCCACGTGTTCGACCATTACGGGCCCAGGAGCGAAGGCGCGATCGGCCGGCGCCAGAACGGCGTGATGATTTCCAACGGTACCGGCACGGCGCCTGCCTATGCGCTGTTCGGCCTGCAGGATCGCGGCCGGATGCTGATCGATGCGGGCGTCGAGATCTACGAAGGCCAGCTGGTCGGCATCCACGCCAAGGACAACGACCTCACCGTGAACGCGCTGCGCGCCAAGCAGCTCACCAACATCCGCGCAGCCGGCAAGGACGACGCGCTGACGCTGACGCCGCCCGTGCGGCTGTCGCTGGAGCAGGCGCTGGAATTCATCGACGACGACGAGCTGGTCGAGGTCACGCCCAAGGCCATCCGCCTGCGCAAGAAACATCTGACCGAAAGCGAGCGCAAGCGTGCCTCGCGGCAGGCGGCCTGAAGGCCTGTGTGGAATCGACGCAGACCTTCGCGATGCGCCCGGATCCCACAGCAAATTTTCGTTGACAAGGACAAAACACGCGCGTATTTTGCGCGCGCCTTCGGCGATCCGAAGGCTTGCGATTTTCATTCAGGCCCCAATGGACAGCTACCCGAGTACCAGCGCAGACGTTCTCCCTCGCGGGCGCGCGTCTGCGTTGGCCAATGAAATCCCGAACACGATCCGCGTCACGGCGCGGGCGGGTGACCGGCTGTAGCTGATTCGCTCGCCTCCGTCCCGCGGGATCGGAGGTGAGCCATGCGTATCCCTGTCGTCGCGGCTCTGGCCGCGCTCGCTGCCCTGACAGCGGTCACCGCACGTGCGGACGATGCACGACTGTTCGTGCCGCAACTGCTGGGCGCGCAGTACACCTTCGTCGATCAGCATCAATACGCGCTGCGTTCGCCCTATTCCGGGCCGCTGAGCCTGAAAGCCGCGGGCGACACCGAGCAGTCGCACACCTTCGGCGCCTACTTCGGCGTGCAGCTGCCCGCGCGCGTGCAGTTCTATTTCGATGTCGAGATGTTCAAGGGCGCGGGCGTCAGCGGTGCCACGGGGCTCGCCGGGCTGACCAACGGCGACGTGATCCGCTCGGGCGTGGCGCAACTCGGCAAGCGCGCCTACGTCGCGCGGCGATTCCTGCGCTGGACGCTGCCGCTGGACGGCGATCCGCAGCCGGTCGAACGCGCGCAGGATCAGTTGCCGGGCTCGCAGGCGGCACGCCGGATCGAGGTCAAGCTGGGCAAGATGGCCGTCAACGACGACTTCGACCGCAATCGTTACGCCAACTCGACCCGCACCCAGTTCATGAACTGGACGCTGTGGAACAACGGCGCGTGGGATTTCGCGGCCGACACCCGTGGTTACACCAACGGCGCGATGATCGCGTGGGTGAACCCGCACTGGACGCTGCGCTACGGCATCTACCAGATGCCGACGATGGCGAACGGCCAGACGCTGGAAGCGCCGTTGCAACGTGCGCGCGGCGAGCAAGCGCAATTGACCGTGCGCGGCTCACCCGACGGCTGGGCAATGCGGCTGCTGGTGTACCGCAACTTGGGGCGCATGGGCATCTACCGCGACGCGCTCGCGATCGCGGAGGCAACCGGACACACCCCCGACATCGTTGCCGACGATCACGACGGCCGCCGCAAATACGGCTACGCGATCAATGCCGAGCTTCCGCTGGCCGACGGCGGTGGCACCGGGCTGTTCGCGCGCTACGGCTGGAACGACGGCAAGACCGAATCGTTCGTGTTCACCGAGGTCGATCGCAACGCCAGCATAGGCGCGCAGTTATCGGGGATGCACTGGCACCGTGCGCAGGATCGGCTCGGGATCGCCTTCGACATGAACGCGCTGTCACGCGATCACCGCGACTACCTCGCCGCCGGCGGCTGCGGCTTCCTGCTGTGCGATGGCCGGCTGGACTACGGCCACGAGGAAATCGCGGAAGCGTATTACGCCTTCCAGCCGTTTCCGCACTTCACGTTGAGCCCGGATTTCCAGTTCATCCGCGACCCCGGCTACAACCGCGACCGCGGGCCGGCACGCTTCGTCGGCATCCGTGCGCACCTCGAATACTGAACCGGATCAGCCCCTGCAATCGTCAGGCAGGAAGTTGGGACGAACGTCGCGACTCTTGCAACGCCAGCGCACCACGGCGCCGTCCAGGTACGGTGTCAGGTCGATGTGACTGCCATGCACCCGGGGATCTGCCTGGCCGCCCAGGGTGATCACGATCATCCCGGTTTCGATGTGCACGTCGTCCACGTATTTGCCTTCGACGGCCGATGGCGAAAGCAGTCCCGCTGCGGCGTTGTCCAGCGGCCAGTTGCCGGTCCGCGCATGGTAGATCGCGACCGCCATCCGCGTGCCGTCGGCAGTGGCGATGGCATCGGCGATCTGGGCACGAATCGCGTGCTCATGATGCTTGAACATCAGCACGATGGCGATCAGGACCGCGATCAGCAGCCACGGCAGCGTCCACGACAGGATGCGCAGGCTGCGCACCACCCTGGCCCGCCGGGCCGGATCGTTCGCAAAGTCGTTCATCACCCGCTCCGGTTGCAATGGCGATGACGTAATCTAGCGCCTTTGTGCCGTCCGGGCGCTGCCGGAATTCACACGCCATGACCGAATCCCCCACCCCGACCCTGCTGGCCTGGAGCGGCGGCAAGGACTGCCTGATGGCGCTGGAACGGCTGCGCGCCGATCCCCGCTGGACCGTGGTCGCGCTGTTGACCACGATCACGCGCAACTTCGATCGCGTATCCATGCACGGGATCCGCCGCGACGTGCTGCAGGCGCAGGCACGTGCCATCGGGCTGCCGCTGATCGAATGCGCGATCGAATGGCCATCCAGCAACAAGTCCTACGAAGCCGCGCACACTCAGGCGTTGCGCGACGCGCGCGGACGCTGGCCCGCGCTGCGCCACTGCGCATTCGGCGACCTGTTTCTGGAAGACGTGCGCGCCTACCGTGAACGGCAACTGGCGCGCGAGGACTGGATCGGCGTGTTTCCGCTGTGGGGTTCGGATACGCGCATCCTGTCACGCGAGTTCGTCGCGCGAGGACATCGCGCGGTGCTGACCTGCGTGGACACGACGCAACTCGATGCGCGCTTCAGCGGTCGTGAATTCGATGCCACGCTGCTGGACGAACTGCCCGAAAGCGTCGATCCCTGCGGCGAGCGCGGCGAGTTCCACACGCTGAGCTATGCCGGGCCGCTGTTCGCGCAGCCGTTGCCGTTGCAGCGCGGCGAGTCGGTGCTGCGCGACGATCGCTTTCAATACACCGATTTCATGCTCGCTTGATCGGGCGATCGCCTGTACGCTGGCTCCCGTCGAATTTTCTCATGGCAAATCGGCGCCGCCTCCGGTCTGCGCCGGCATGTCGAGCTGATCCGGCGCAGGCACGCTGATCGCGGGCAGGCCCGCGGCCTTCAGGCCGGCGTCGAGTCTGGCCAGCTCGTTGTGCTGCAGCGATTGCCAGTCGGCCTGTGCACGTTGCAGGCGCGCGTTGCAGTTGGCCAGTACCTCGCGCTGGCCCTGGTTGGGCGCCGCATCGGCCGATTCCAAGTCGGACTCGATGCCGGCCAGGGTTCCGCCGATCGCGTCGAAATCCGCGACCTCGTCGAGTTTCGCGTTTTCCGGCGGACGCAATTTCGCCTGCACCGCCTTGACATCCTCAAGCAGCGAAGCATGTGCCTTGTCGTTCGCCAGCGTGATGGCGAGTTTGTCGAGCTGCGCCGCCACGGCTTTCCGCTGCGCCGCACCGACGGCGGTCTGTTCGAGCGAGGCATCGACCTGCTGCGAGAACGCGAGCGCGGCCTGCAGGTCGGCCATGCCGGTGCGCACGCGCGGATCCATCGTCACCGTCAACGGTTGCTTGAGCGTCCTGCCGTCGGCCTTCAGCACCACGGTGTAGGTGCCGGGCAGCACGAACGGACCCTGCGGCAGGATCGGCGTGTCCTTGCCGAACACCGCCGCGATCGAATAGTCGTAGCTGGGCGAGCGCGGGCGCGTGTAGTGCAGATCCCACACGAAACGGTGCAGGCCCGGCGTCTCGGGCGGATTCACGGGTGGTTTGGTCCACCAGTCCTTCTCGAAATAACGGAAGGCGTGCAGCGGTTCGTGCTTCGCGTCGCTGGCGTAATGCCGGACCAGCTTGCCGTTGGCGTCCAGGATGTCGATCGTGACCGGTCCGTGCGTGTTCGCACCCAGCGCGTAGTCGATGATCGCGCCGGCCGGCGGGTTTTCGCCCAACGGCGTACCGGGCGGCAGCGGCGTGTCCTTGTTGTTGTCGGGATGCACGCGCACCGCGTCGGCGGGCTTGAACAGGTACACGTCCGCACGTGCAACGTCCGCATCCCACTGCCGCAGCGGTGAAAGATCGTTCAGCACCCAGATCGCGCGCCCTTGCGTGGCGGCGATCAGGTCATTGCCGTGCACCAGCAGGTCGCGCACCCATGCGGTCGGCAGGTTCAGCTGCAGCGATTGCCAATCGGCGCCGTCGTCGAACGACACGTACGCACCGCGGTCGGTGCCGGCGTACAACAGGCCCCTGCGCACCGGATCGGCGCGCACCACGCTCACGTAGTGATCGCCCGGCAGGCCGTTGTCCACCTGCTGCCAGGTCTTGCCGCAATCGTGCGTGTGCCACACGTGGGGGGCGAAATCGTCGTTGCGGTGGTTGTCAGCGGCCGCATACACGGTACACGGATCCTGCGCCGAAACGTCCAGCGACGAGATCTTGGTCATCGTCGCGATGCCTTTCGGCGTCACGTCGTCCCAGTGCGCGCCGCCGTCGCGGGTGTAATGGATCGTTCCGGAATCACTGCCGGTCCAGATTTCGTCCGGATCGTGCGGTGCGACCGCGATCGAATAGATCACGCCGTAACCGCAGGCGCGCGCGTTCGCGACCGTGACCTTGCCGCATCCCTTCGCGTCCTGCCGCTGGCCGGTCAGGTCGGGGCTGATCACGGTCCAGTGCTCGCCCCGGTCGGTGGAACGGAACAGCACCTGCGCACCGAACAGCAGTTCGGTGTTGCCCGACTTGTCCTTCGTCGCGACCAACGGCGTGATCCAGGTGTAGCGGTATTTCACCGTGTCGGGCTTGGCGCCGTAGGTCATGATCGGCCACGGAGAAACGTTGGCGACCTGCCCGGTGCGCGCATCGAAGCGCGAGATGCGCCCGCCCAGCCCCGTGCCGTACACGATCATCGGATCGTTGGGATCGGGCACGTCGTAGTCGCGCTCGTCGCCACCCACCGGATGCCAGTCGCGATAACTGATCGCGCCATAGTCGCTGCGGCTGGCGATGCCGATGGTGCCGGAATCCTGCTGGCCGGAATACACCCAGTACGGGAACCGGTCGTCGGCCGCGAGGTGGTACACCTGCGCGGTCGGCTGGTTGTACCAGGAGGACCACATCCTGCCGCCGTCCACCGTCACCGTGGTGCCCTGATCGACCGCCGCGATCATGTGGTCGGGATGCAGCGGATTGATCCACACGAAGTGGTAGTCGTCGCCGCCCGGCGCGCCCTTGAAGACATGCCAGGTCTTGCCGCCGTCGGTCGACTTGCGGATCGACTGCCCCGACGCATAGATGACATCGGGATTGCCCGGATCGACGGTGATCCGGCCGAAGTAGTCGTTCTCCAGCCAGCTCTCGCCGCTCGCGCGCGTCCACGTCGCGCCGCCGTCGTCGGAAACGTACAGACCGCCTTCGTCCCTGGACGCGGCATGCGGAATGTTGCCGCTGGCCGCGGAGGCGTCGATCACCGCATAGACGCGGCCGTTGCCCGCCACCGCAAGGCCGATCCGGCTGAGGTTGCCTTGCGGCCAGCCTTTGCCGTCGAGACGTTTCCACGTCCTGCCGTCATCGACCGACTTGTAGATGCCACTGCCGGGACCGTTGTTCGGCTGGAAATACGACAGCCACGGATAATTCCGCACCTGCCAGGCCGCGGCGTAGATGACATCCGGATGTCCCGGATCGCGCGCCAGATCGACCACGCCGGTGTCGTCGTCGATGTAGAGCGTCTGCTTCCAGGTCCTGCCCCCGTCGCTGGAACGGAACACGCCGCGCTCGTGGTTGGGGCCGAAGTAATGCCCCAGCGCGCCGACCAGTACGGTATCGGGGTCCTTCGGATCGACCAGGATGCGCCCGATGTATTTGGTGTCGGCAAGACCCATGTGCTGCCAGCTCTTGCCGCCGTCGCTGGACTTGTACACGCCGTTGCCGGACTGGATGTCCCAGCGCGCGGCGACCTGGCCGCTGCCGAGATAGATGACATCCGGATCGGACGGCGCGATCGCCAGCGCGCCCATCGCGGAAGCCGGCAGCGTGTCGCCCAGCGAATGCCAGGTGCGACCGGCGTTGTCGGTCCTCCACACGCCGCTGCCGGCGCCGACGAAGTAAAACACGTTCGGCTGGTCGGGAATGCCCTCGGCCATCGTGGACCAGCCGGCCCGGAACGGGCCAAGCAGGCGCCAGTGCAGGTCGCCGGCGAAGGGTGAAGCGCCCCCGCCGTCCGTGGCTGCGGCCATGGCCGGTGCAATCCCCGCCAGCAGGCATGCCAGGACGAGCGGTGAAACGACACGGAGGCGGAACGGCATGGCGGGGTTCTCCGGCGAAGACAATCGCACGAACATACTCCCGCATCCGGCATCGCAACAAGGGCGGGAGGTCACGGCGCCACGATCGGGCCTTTCGTTCGGGTTACGCTTGGGCGGACGGATTGACGACCTTCAGGCCATGACGGCACGTTCGCCATTCATCCTGCCCGACGTGCTGGCGCCCGGTCTTGCCGTGGTGTTCTGCGGCACCGCGCCGGGCACGCGCTCGGCGCGCGAGGGCGCGTATTACGCACACCCCGGCAACTATTTCTGGCGCACGCTGTTCGAGACCGGACTGACGCCGCGCCGGCTGTCGCCGCAGGAATTCCGCAGCGTCCTGCAATTCGGCCTCGGCCTGACCGATGTCGCCAAGCATCACTTCGGTGCCGACCACGAACTGCCCCGCGAGGCGTTCGATGCGGCAGCCTTGCGGCGCAAGCTTGCGCGCTACCAGCCGCGCATCGTCGCCTTCACGAGCAAGAACGCGGCCCGTACCGGACTGGGCAGCAAACGCGATCTCGACTACGGCGAACAGGACGTCAGGATCGGCCGGACCCGCGTGTTCGTGCTGCCCTCGCCTTCCGGACAGGCGCGCGGGTTCTGGGACATCGGGCCGTGGCGGGAGCTGGCGGAGGCCGTGGCACGATCGTAGGAATGCGCATTGCGCGCGTCCGCTGCTTCGAGCGAGCTGCCGTCCACGGTCCCGCAGCCGGTCATCCTTGCCTTGCCCGCGCAGGCAACGCGATCGGCCATGACTCGTGCGGTCCGCGACGCCCGCCTTCGGGCCGCCTCGCTGTTCGCTGCCGGTTCCCGATGCCGCCGTCAAGGCAGATCGCGGACGCTCTCTGCGCGACCGGATTTCCGCACGATCAGCATCGCCAGTTCCAGCGACTGCTCGTAGTTCAGCCGCGGATCGACGGTGGATTTGTAGGCGCGCGCGAGGTCGGCTTCGGACAGATCGCGCGCCCCACCCAGGCATTCGGTGACGTCTTCGCCGGTCAGTTCCAGGTGCACGCCGCCCAGCCGCGTGCCGGCCGCCGCGTGGATGTCGAAAGCCTGTTCCAGCTCGCTGCGGATGCTGGCAAAGCGCCGTGTCTTGACGCCGTTGCCCAGCTTTTCGGTGTTGCCGTGCATCGGATCGCACACCCACAGCACGCGCCGTCCGGTGGCCTTGACCGCCTCGATCAGGCGCGGCAGGTGCTGCGCGATCCCGCCTGCGCCCATCCGGTGGATCAGGGTCAGGCGCCCCGGCTCGTCGTCGGGATCGAGGATCTCGACCAGTTCCTGCAGGTGATCGGCCTGCATGGATGGCCCGACCTTGACCGCCACCGGATTGCGGATGCCCCGGCAGAACTCGACGTGCGCGCCGTCCGTTGCGGCGGTGCGCATGCCGATCCACGGGAAGTGCGCGGACAGGTCGAACCAGCCCCACTGGCGCGGCACCTGCCGTGTCATCGCCTGTTCGTAAGGCAGCAGCAGGGCCTCGTGCGAGGTATAGAACTCGGCGCGCTGGAAACTCGCGATCGGTTCACCGGCCAGCGTTTCCATGAAACGCACGGCGTCACCGATGCCATCCACCATCCGGCGGTATTCCGTGGCCAGCGGCGAATGTTCCACCCACGACAGGTTCCAGTATTCGGGATGGTGCAGGTCGGCGAAGCCGCCGTCCACCAACGCGCGGACGAAATTCATGGTCATCGCCGAACGGGCATGGCCGCGCAGCATCCGGACCGGATCGGCGCGGCGCGCTTCGGGCGTGAACTCCGGGCCGTTGACCAGATCGCCGCGATAGACCGGCAGCGTGACGCCGTCGATCGTCTCGGTGTCACCCGAACGCGGCTTGGCGTACTGCCCGGCGAAACGCCCCACGCGCACCACCGGCATGCGCAGGCCGTGGATCAGCACCAGGCTCATCTGCAACAGCACCTTGAGGCGGTTGGCGATCACCTCGTTGTTGCAGTCCGCGAAGCTTTCCGCGCAATCGCCGCCCTGCAGCAGGAATCGCCTGCCCTGCTGCGCGTCGGCCAGCAACTGCTTCAGCGTCAGGATTTCCCACGACGTGACCAGCGGCGGCAGGCGCGACAACTGCGCCAGCACCGATTGCAGCTCATCGGGATCGTCGTAGGTCGGCATCTGCGCGGCCGGACGCGCCTGCCAGCCGTCGGGCTGCCAGGGCCGCGCATCGCGCACCGCGCGCAAGGGACGTTCGGGAATGGCCATGTACGGGAAAACCTCGGACGAACAAGCATACCGGGTTTTGCCGGAGGCATCGCGCGTGCCGGCCTTGGCCGGCCGGATCGTTCACGGCTGCGCCCGGCGCATCGGCGCTGCCTGCCGTGGCGAGAATGGATGCAGTGCGCCGTGGATCGCGAAAGCCGAAAGCAGCACGTACCAGATCAGCGTCCAGCCGGCCATGGAAAGCCCCAGGAAACGCCAGTTGACCACCGCGCAATCGCCGGAACCGCGCAGCACCAGCGTGATCACCTGCCCCAGCGGAAACGCCTTCAGCATGTAATCGAGTCCGGGGCCGCACGCAGGCACCAGTTCCGGCGGCAGCGATTGCAACCACAGTTGCCGCGCCGCGACACCGATGCCGGCAAGCGCACCCAGCACCACCAGCGCCACGTACGCCCAGCGGCCCCGGCCGCCCGGCGCGTGCAGGCCGCCGATCAGGAACCACAGCGCCATCCACACGAACGCGACGCGCTGGAAGATGCACAGCGGGCAAGGCACCAGACCCAGATGCACTTCGGCGTACAGCGCATAGCCCAGCAGCGCGATGCAGATCAGGAAACCGATCAGAAAGAGCGTGCGGTAGGACCAGTGCCAGGGCGCCATGAATGCCTGCCGTATGCAGTCGCGGAGGGTGAACGTTAGCGGTTCCGGGCGCCCCTGTCAGCCGGTCCCGCGCCCGTGCGGTACCGGCCGGAACGCATTTTTACGCAGACTTTATGCGAACGGGCCGATTCGCTACCCCGTTTTTATTCACCGATTCCCAGAATGCGCCCCACGTTCCCGATGAGGACCGGTGCCCGTGGATTTCGCCTGCCTGCTGTTCCTGTTCGTGCTGAGCGGCGCGACGCTGGGCTTCCTGCTGATCTGCGACCGCGTGGGGACACGCAAATGAACGCCGCCTACGTCATCGGCGCACTGATCGCCACGGCACTCACGATCTACCTGTCCGTCGCGCTGCTGAAGCCGGAGTGGTTCGAATGACCGTCAACGACCTGATCCAGGTGGCCGTCTATCTGGCGGTGCTGCTGGCGTTGATCATGCCGGCCGGCGCGTACATGGCGGCGGTGTTCGCCGACACGCCCAGCCGCGTCACGCGCCTCGGCGCCCCGCTCGAACGCGGCCTTTATCGCCTGTGCGGCATCCGGGCCGGCGAGGAAATGGACTGGAAGCGCTACGCGCTGGCGATGCTGCTGTTCAACGTGCTGGGCGCGCTGGCCGTGTACCTGTTGCAGCGCATCCAGCCATGGCTGCCGCTGAATCCGCAGCACTTCGATGCGGTGTCGCCGGATTCGGCGATGAACACGGCGATCAGCTTTGCCACCAACACCAACTGGCAGGGCTACGGCGGCGAAAGCACGATGAGCTATCTCACCGACATGCTGGCGCTGACGGCGCAGAACTTCCTGTCGGCGGCGACCGGCATTGCGGTGCTGGTCGCGGTGGTGCGCGGCTTCGCGCGCCGCTCCGCGCGAACGCTCGGCAACTTCTGGGTGGACCTGACCCGCGCCACGCTGTACGTGCTGCTGCCTCTGTCGCTGGTGATCAGCCTGCTGCTGGTTTCGCAGGGCGTGATCCAGAACTTCAAGCCTTACGTCGATGTGCCGGTGGCGCAGGCGGGCCGTTACACCGAAACGGTGAAAGACGCGGCCGGGCACCACGTGACGAAAACGGTGCCGGTGACCACCCAGACCCTGCCGATGGGCCCGGCCGCCTCGCAGGTCGCGATCAAGATGCTGGGTACCAACGGCGGCGGATTCTTCAACGCCAACTCGGCACATCCGTACGAGAATCCCACGCCGTTGTCCAACCTGATCGAGATGCTGGCGATCTTCCTGATCCCGGGCGGCCTGTGCATCACGCTGGGCCGGATGGTGGGCGACCGGCGCCAGGGCTGGGCGATCCTGGCGGCGATGCTGGTGATCTTCGTGCCGCTGGCGCTGGGCTGCATCGCCGCCGAACAGGCCGGCAATCCGGCGCTGCAGGCACTCCCCGTGAACCAGCACGCTTCCGGCCTGCAGGCCGGCGGCAACATGGAAGGCAAGGAGACGCGTTTCGGGATCGCCGCCTCCGGCCTGTTCGCGACGATCACCACCGCGGCCTCGTGCGGCGCGGTGAACGCGATGCACGACTCGTTCACCGCGCTGGGCGGACTGGTGCCGATGTGGTTGATGCAACTCGGCGAGGTGATCTTCGGCGGCGTCGGCTCGGGCCTGTACGGCATGCTCGCCTTTGCGGTGGTGGCGGTGTTTATCGCCGGTCTCATGGTTGGAAGGACGCCCGAGTATCTGGGCAAGAAGATCGAAGCCTGCGAGATGAAGATGGCCAGCCTCGCGGTGCTGCTGCCGTGCGCGCTGGTGGTGATCGGGACCGCGATCGCGGTCATGACCCCGGCCGGCACGGGCGCGGCTGCCAATCCGGGCGCGCACGGTTTCAGCGAGATCCTGTACGCGCTCAGTTCGGCATCGAACAACAACGGCAGCGCGTTCGCCGGCCTGAACGCGAATACGCCGTTCTGGAACGGGCTGCTGGGCGCGTGCATGTTCCTGGCGCGCTACCCGCTCGCGATCGCGATGCTGGCGCTGGCCGGCTCGCTGGCGGCCAAGAAACACGTCCCCGCTTCGGCCGGCACGCTGCCGACGCACACGCCGCTGTTCGTGGTGCTGCTGGCCGCGGTGGTGATCGTGGTGGGTGCGCTCACCTTCCTGCCGGCGCTGGCGCTGGGGCCCGTCGCCGAATACCTGATGCCGCTGCATTGATTCCCGGGGAACCACAGCCATGACTTCGCAGGCTCGCGTGGTGCGCGGCTTCGACCGCGAACTGATCCGGAAAGCCGCCGCCGACGCCTTCCGCAAGCTCTCGCCGCGCCTGCAGTTTCGCAATCCGGTGATGTTCGTGGTGTTCGTGTGCTGCGTGCTGACCACGCTGCTGTGGGCGCAGGCCCTCGCCGGTCACGGCGAAGCGCCGGCCGGCTTCATTTTCTGGGTGAGCGTGTGGCTGTGGTTCACCCTGCTGTTCGCGAATTTCGCCGAGGCGCTGGCCGAGGGCCGCGGCAAGGCGCAGGCCGCCGCGTTGCGCAGCACGCGCAAGGACGTGATCGCGAAAAAGCTGTCCAGGCCCGCGCGCACCGCCGCGGTCACCTTCGTGCCGTCGGCCGAATTGCGCAGCGGTGATTGCGTGCTGACCGAGGCGGGCGACACGATTCCGGGCGACGGCGAAGTGATCGAAGGCGCCGCCAGCGTGGACGAAAGCGCGATCACCGGCGAATCCGCCCCGGTGATCCGCGAATCCGGCGGCGACCGCAGCGCGGTGACCGGCGGCACCAGGGTGCTGTCGGACTGGCTGGTGGTGCGCATCACCCGCAATCCCGGCGAGAGCTTCCTGGACAGGATGATCGCGATGGTCGAGGGCGCCTCGCGGCGCAAGACGCCCAACGAGATCGCGCTGACGATCTTGTTGGCCAAGTTCACGCTGATCTTCCTGCTGGCCTGTGTGACGCTGCTGCCGTATTCGATCTACAGCGTGCAGGCCGCCCACGCCGGCCACCCGATCACGATCACCGTGCTGGTCGCGCTGCTGGTGTGCCTGATCCCGACCACGATCGGTGCGCTGCTGTCGGCGATCGGCATCGCCGGGATGGACCGGATGATCCGCGCCAACGTGATCGCCACGTCCGGCCGCGCGGTGGAAGCCGCCGGCGACGTGGACGTGCTGCTCCTGGACAAGACCGGCACGATCACGCTGGGCAACCGTCAGGCCACGGTCTTCCACCCTGCACCGGGCGTGGAGGAGCGTGCACTGGCCGAAGCGGCGCAGCTGGCCTCGCTGGCCGACGAAACACCGGAAGGCCGCAGCGTGGTGGTGCTGGCGAAAGAGAAATTCGGCCTGCGTGAACGGCAACTCGAAGCGCTGCACGCGCAGTTCGTGCCGTTCAGCGCGCAAACCAGGATGAGCGGCGTGGACGTGGACGACCGCAGCATACGCAAGGGCGCGCTGGATGCGATCGAAAAATACCTGCACGAGTCCGGCCATGCGCTGCCGCCGCGCGTGAAGCAGATCGCCGGGGAAATCGCGCGGCGCGGCGCGACGCCGCTGATCGTCGCGGACGGCCCCGCCGCGCTGGGCGTGATCGAGCTCAAGGACATCGTCAAGGGCGGCATCAGGGAACGCTTCGCCGAAATGCGCAGGATGGGCATCAAGACCGTGATGATCACCGGCGACAACCCGCTCACCGCCGCGGCGATCGCGGCCGAGGCGGGCGTGGACGATTTCCTGGCCGAGGCGACACCGGAAGCCAAGCTCAAGCTGATCCGCGAGATGCAGGCCGAGAGCCGGATGGTCGCGATGTGCGGCGACGGCACCAACGACGCGCCGGCGCTGGCGCAGGCCGACGTGGCGGTGGCGATGAATACCGGCACGCAGGCAGCCAAGGAAGCCGGCAACATGGTGGACCTGGACTCCAACCCGACCAAGCTGATCGAGGTGGTCGAGATCGGCAAGCAGATGCTGATCACGCGCGGCGCGCTGACCACGTTCTCGATCGCCAACGACATCGCCAAGTACTTCGCGATCATTCCGGCCGCGTTCGCGACCACCTACCCCGCCCTGAACGCGCTCAACGTGATGCATCTGGCCACGCCGCGCAGCGCGATCCTGTCGGCGGTGATCTTCAACGCGCTGATCATCGTGTTCCTGATCCCGCTGGCGCTGCGGGGCGTGAAATACCGCGCGCTGGGCGCCGGCGCGCTGCTGCGCCGCAATCTGCTGATCTACGGACTCGGCGGCATCGTGGTGCCGTTTCTCGGCATCAAGCTGATCAACATGCTGCTGGTGCTGACGGGGTGCGCGTGATGCGCGGCCGTTCGATTCTCGTCGCGACCATGGCGCTGTTCGCTGCCGCCACCGCGCATGCGGGCGACGCACCGGCCAACCCTGTCACTGGCAACCTCGCGATCACGTCCGATTACGTGTTCCGCGGCCTGACCCAGACCTGGGGCCGGCCCGCGCTCCAGGGCGGCGCCAGCTACAGCGCCGCAAACGGTTTCACGGCGGGCTTCTGGGCCTCCGGCATCAGCGAGCGCAGCTATCCCGGCGCCGCGATGGAGCTGGATCTTTTCACCAGCTACGGAAGCAGCGTCGGCCGGGACTGGTCATGGCGGGCGGGGCTGTACGGCTGCGTCTATCCCCGCGGCAATCTCGATCACGCGAATCCGCGTCTGCCGTCGCGCTCGTTCGATACCCTGGAAGCCAACGTGACGGTGAGCTGGCGCTGGCTCACGCTGAAATACAACCGCGCGCTCACCGACTACTTCGCTGCGGACGTGGAGGAAGGCTACCGCGGCGATTCGCGCGGCACGGGCTACCTGCAACTGGATGCCGTGCTGGCGCTGGGCGGTGCCTGGAGTCTCGCGCTGCACGCGGGGCATACGCATTACACCACCGCGCTGACGATGCCGCTGGCGGATGGCGCGCGCAACCCCGGCTACAGCGATTTCGGCGCAACCCTGGCATATCCGTTGAATCCGCACTGGTCGCTGAGCGGCGGTGTCACGTACGCCACCAATGCAGCCTTTTATCGCCGTACCGCGAGTCTCTTGAACCCGGGCGACGTTCTCGATGTCGGCGGGACCCGTGGGTTTTTCATGCTTCAGGGCGGCTTTTGATGCGATCGATCCATGATCGCGGAATGCAGCATGCGGCCGTCGCAGCCGCACCCTTGGAATGAGCGGAGACCCGCCATGGGCAAACTGTTTCGCCAAGCCTTCGCGCTGTTGCTGTCGCTGACCGCGATCACCGGTCTGGCCTATCCGTTCGCGGTGACGGGCATCGCGCAACTCGCATTTCCGAACCAGGCCAATGGCAGCCTGATCCTGCGCGATGGCAGACCGATCGGTTCCGCGCTGATCGGCCAGTCATTCACCGATCCGGAATATTTCTGGGGCCGGCCCTCGGCCACCACGCCGCAGCCTTACAACGGCACCGCTTCGGGAGGCTCGAACCTGGGCCCCACCAATCCCGCGCTGACCGACGCAGTGAAGGCGCGCATCGCCGCGCTGCGCGCGGCCGACCCCGGCAACCACGCGCCGGTGCCGGTGGATCTGGTGACCGCATCGGGCAGCGGGCTCGATCCCGACATTTCACCGGCCGCGGCGCTGTATCAGGTGCCTCGGGTGGCGCGGGCACGCGGCCTGCCGCAGGCGGAGGTGCGGACGTTGGTGAACCGCCACATCGCCGGACGCCAGTTCGGGGTGCTGGGCGAACCGCGCGTCGATGTGCTGGAACTCAACCTGGCACTGGACACGCTATCCGTCGCTCGACCACGCCGCTAAGGTAATCGCATGGATGAAACGGCGCCCCGCGAAATCCGGGCGGATGCCCTGCTCGATGCCGTGCGTGGCGAGCGGCAGCGGCGGCTGAAGATCTTTCTGGGCGCCGCGCCGGGCGTCGGCAAGACCTGGGCCATGCTGTCGGCCGCGCGCGAGCTGAAGAAGCAGGGCGTGGACGTTGTGGCGGGACTGGTGGAAACCCACGGTCGCGCGGAGACGGCGGCACTGCTGGAGGGGCTGGAAGTGCTGCCGCGGCGGCGCGTGGACTACCGCGGCCGCGTTTTCGGGGAGTTCGATCTCGACGCGGCGCTGGCGCGCAAACCGTCGGTGCTGCTGGTGGACGAGTTGGCGCACACCAATCTTCCCGGCGGCCGCCACGAGCGACGCTGGCAGGATGTCGCCGAGCTGCTCGATGCCGGCATCGAGGTCTATGCCACGCTCAACGTGCAGCACCTCGAAAGCCTCAACGACCAGGTGCGGCGCATTACCGGGGTCACCGTGCGCGAGCGCGTGCCCGACGCGTTTCTCGATCGCGCCCGCGACATCGTGCTGGTGGACCTGCCGCCGCGCGAACTGATCCAGCGCCTGAAACAGGGCAAGGTGTACGTGCCCGAGACCGCCGCCGCGGCGCTGGATGCGTTCTTCACGCCCACCAATCTGGCCGCGCTGCGCGAACTCGCGGTCGAAACCGTGGCCGCGCACGTGGAAAGCGACCTGCGCGGCAGCATGCTGGCGCGGGGCACGGCGATGCCGGTGCGCCGCCGCGTGCTGGCGGCGATCGACGGTCATGCACAAAGCGAATATCTGGTGCGCATGGCACGGCGGATCGCCGAGCGCCGCGGCTCGCCGTGGGGCGTGGTGTTCGTGGATACCGGCCAGCCGCCCGATCCGGCCCGGCGCGAACGGCTGGAGGCCGCATTGCGGCTGGCGCGGCGGCTGGGCGGCGACGGCGAGGTGCTGCGCGGTCACGCGATCGCCGACGAATTGATGGCGTACGCCGACCGCGAGGGCGTGGGCCAGATCATCCTGAGCCGCACCCGCGAACGCCCGATCGCGCGGATGCTGGGCCGTTCGCTGACGCAGCAACTGCTGCGCCGCGGCGCCCACCTCGAGCTCACCATCGTGGCCACCCCCGCCGAACGCGCGGCCGCGCGCCGGCGATTGCACGTGCCGCGGCTGCCGGGCGGACCGGGCCGGCGCGGCGAATATCTGTTCGCCACGCTGACTTCGCTGGCGGCACTGGGCGTGGCCTTCCTGAGCCAGCGTTACCTCTCGGTGGCGAACCTGTCGCTGATTTTCCTCACCGCGGTGCTGGTGGTCGCGGTGCGCACGCGCATGGCGGTGGCGGTCTATACCGCGCTGCTGTGCTTCGTCGCCTACAACTTCTTCTTCGCGCCACCTATCTATTCGCTGACGATCTCCAGCCCCGACGACGTGCTCACGGTATGCCTGTTTCTGGCCGCGGCGCTGGTGTGCAGCCGTCTGGCCACTCGGCTGGTACTGCAGGTGGAATCATTGCGCGCGGCCCATGCGCAATCGCGTGCACTGCTGGCGCTGGGTCAACGGCTCGCGGCCAGCACCGACGCGCACGGCATCCGCGCCGCCGGGGTGGCGGCGCTGGCGCAGGCGTTGCGTTGCGAAGCGGCGATCCTGGCGCGCGACACGTCGGACGCCATGCGGGTGGCCGCATCGTCGCCCGCCGGCATGCAAGTGCAGACCCAGGACCTGGCCGCCGCCGACTGGTGCGAACGCCACGGCGCACAGGCCGGACGCTTCACCGACACGCTGAACGCCGCGCCGTGCTGGCTGCTGCCGCTGGGCAGCGAGGACAACCGGCTGGGGGTGGCCGCGCTGCGTTTCCAGTCCGGCGCGACCGAGCCCGATCCTGACCAGCGCAGCCTGGCACTGGCGATGGTACAGGACATCGGCCAGGCACTGGCGCGTGCACGGCTGGCCGAAGAACTGGAAGGCGCACGCGTGCTGGGCGAGACCGAGCGTCTGCGCAACGCGCTGCTGTCTTCGGTGTCGCACGACCTGCGCTCGCCGCTGGCCTCGATGATCGGTTCCGCCGGCACGCTCGCGAACTACGGCGAGCAACTGCCCGCACACGAGCGGCGCGAACTGCTGGAGGCGATCCTGGGCGAAGGGCAGCGCCTCGACCGCTACATCCAGAACCTGCTGGACATGACCCGCCTCGGGCACGGCACGCTCAAGCTCAATCGGGACTGGACCGACGTGGCCGAGATCGTGGCCGCCGCGGTCACGCGGTTGCACAAGCTTTTCCCCGCCGTACGCGTGGATACCGTGTTGCCGCCGGACACGCTGCTGCTGTACGTGCATCCGGCATTGATCGAGCAGGCGCTGTTCAACATCCTCGAAAATGCGGCACGCTTCACGCCGCCGGAGCAATCGATAGTGGTGAACGTGCGCGTCGCGGGTGCGAACCTGCTGGTCGAGGTCAGCGATCGCGGGCCGGGCATACCCGAAGCCGAACGCGCGCGGATCTTCGACATGTTCTATTCGGTGTCGCGCGGCGACCGCGGCACGGGCGGCACCGGGCTCGGCCTTGCCATCTGCCGCGGCATGATCGGCGCGCACGGCGGCAGCGTCGAGGCCTTGCCGCGCGAAGGAGGCGGCACCACCATCCGCATCAGCCTGCCGCTGCCTTCGGAATCCGCGAATCAGGGTGCCCCCGCATGAATGCGTCGCCGCGCGTGCTCGTGATTGACGACGAACCGCAGATCCGCCGCTTCCTCGACATCGGCCTGCGCGCGGAAGGCTACCAAGTGCTGCAGGCCGCCACCGCCGCGGAAGGCCTGGCGCTCGCCGCGACGCGCGAACCCGATCTGGTGATCCTGGATATCGGCCTGTCTGACCGGGAAGGCCACGAGGTGCTGGCCGAACTGCGTCAATGGAGCCAGGTGCCGGTGTTGATGCTGTCGGTACGCAACGCGGAAGCGGAAAAGGTGCGCGCGCTGGACGCCGGCGCCAATGACTACGTGACCAAACCGTTCGGCATCCAGGAGCTGATGGCGCGCTTGCGCGCGCTGTTGCGCGACCGTGCCTTGGCCGGTACCCCGGAAACGCAACCCTGCTACGACGACGGCAGGCTCGGCATCGACCTTGCGCGGCGCGAAGTGCGCGTGGACGGCGAGCTGGTTCCACTGACACGCAAGGAATACGCGGTGCTGGCCTTGCTGGTGCGGAATGCCGGACACGTGGTCACCCAGCCGCAATTGCTGCGCGAGGTGTGGGGGGCCAGCCACGTGCACGACAGCCAGTACCTGCGCATCGTGGTGGGCAAGCTGAGGCAGAAACTGGGCGACGATCCCGCCGAACCGCGCTGGCTGAAGACCGAACCGGGTGTGGGTTACCGCTTTCTGGTCCGCGAGGATTGACCGGGCACCGGCCTTTCCGATGTCATGCCGCGGGCAACGATCCCCGGAACGACAAGGCCCCGCGGAGCGGGGCCTTGCTGCAACAGATTCGGCGGAAGAACCCGTCAGTCCGCGGCGGCCTCGGCCGGTGCCTGCGGACGATCGACCAGTTCCACGTAGGCCATCGGCGCGTTGTCGCCGTCGCGGTTGCCGCACTTGATGATGCGCAGATAGCCGCCCTTGCGTTCGCGGTAGCGGGGGCCGAGCTCCACGAACAGCTTGCCGACCGCCTGCTTGTCGCGCAGGCGCGCGAAGGCAAGACGGCGGTTGGCCACGCCGTCGGTCTTGGCCAGCGTGATCAGCGGCTCGGCCACGCGGCGCAGTTCCTTGGCCTTGGGCAGGGTGGTGCGGATCAGCTCGTGCTTGATCAGCGACGCGGTCATGTTCTTGAACATGGCCTCGCGATGGCTGCTGGTCCGGTTGAGCTTGCGTCCGGATTTGAGATGGCGCATGACTTGTTTCTCTCTTTATCGTTATGGGAATTTCGGAAACTGCTCCGGATTCCCGCGGAATACCCGCTATTCGTGCGATCGTCCCTGATCGCTGCATCACAGATAGCTTTGAGTACGGCGATCAGAGTGAGTTACAGATTCCAAAAGCGGCCATCCATGGCCGCACTCTTCAATAACAGCCGCTTCGTTTGAAACGTTCCTGCCTAACCCAACTGCATCCCGTGCGACAGTCCCGCCGGCGGCCAGTTTTCGAGCTTGGTGCCGAGCGACAGTCCCTTGGCGGCCAGCACGTCCTTGATCTCGGTCAGCGACTTCTTGCCGAGGTTCGGGGTCTTGAGCAGCTCGACCTCGGTCTTCTGCACCAGGTCGCCGATGTAGTAGATGCTCTCGGCCTTGAGGCAGTTGGCCGAACGCACGGTCAGCTCCAGATCGTCGATCGGGCGCAGCAGGATCTGGTCGAAGCCGCCCTTTTCCTTCTCGGATTCCGACGATTCGCGGCGGGTGAAATCGCCGAACACGGAAAGCTGGTCCAGCAGCGTCTCGGCGGCCTTGCGCACGGCTTCATCGGCCTGCACGGTGCCGTTGGTCTCGACGTCCAGCACCAGCTTGTCGAGATTGGTGCGCTGCTCGACGCGCGCGGCGTCCACTTCGTATGCGACGCGGCGCACCGGGCAGAACGAGGCGTCGATCTGCAGCTTGCCGATCGGGCGCGATTCCTCGTCCGGATTGACCCGGCTGACCGCAGGCTGATAACCGATGCCGCGCTTGACCTTGAGGCGCATGTTCAGCGCGATGTCCTTGGTCAGATGGCAGATCACGTGTTCGGGGTTGACGATCTCCACCGTGTGGTCGGTGACGATGTCGCCCGCGGTGACCGTGCCCCTGCCCTTCTTGGAAAGCGTCAGCGTGGTTTCGTCCACGCCGTGCATCCGGATCGCGACGCCCTTGAGGTTCAGCAGCACCTCGATCACGTCCTCCTGCAACCCTTCCAGCGTGGTGTATTCGTGCAGCACGCCGTCGATCTCGACCTCGGTGATCGCGCAGCCGGGAATCGAGGACAGCAGCACGCGTCGCAGCGCGTTGCCGAGGGTGTGGCCGTAGCCGCGTTCCAGCGGCTCGACGATGACGCGCGCGTGGTTCGGGCCGATCTGCTCGACGTTGAGACCGCGCGGACGCAGGACGTGGGTGGAAGAGACTGCCATGGGCTACTCCGGAAGAGACATGATGCGCCGTCCCTGCGCTTCAAAGCGGCCGTTCCTGGCCGCGATCTCGGCAAAACAACTGGGATTGCCGGAAGAACGGGCGCGAACGCAGCCCGTTTCCCCGGGCAGGACCGCTTACTTCGAATACAACTCGACGATCAGGGCCTCGTTGATGTCGGAAGGCAGGTCGCCGCGGTCAGGCAGCGACTTGAACACGCCGGCGAACTTCCGGGCGTCCACCTCGACCCAGCCGGGGCGCAGGTCCATGCCCTCGGCCAGGGTCATCGCCTCCTGCACGCGCAACTGCTTCTGCGCGTGCTCGGTCAGCGCGATCTCGTCGCCGGGACGCACGGCGTGCGAAGGCACGTTGACCTTCCTGCCGTTGACCAGGATCGCCTTGTGCGACACCAGCTGCCGTGCCTGCGCGCGGGTCACCGCGAAGCCCATCCGGTACACCACGTTGTCGAGACGGGTTTCCAGCATGCGCAGCAGGTTCTCGCCGGTGTTGCCCTTCAACTGCGACGCCTTCTTGTAGTAGTTGCCGAACTGGCGCTCAAGCACGCCGTAGATGCGCTTGACCTTCTGCTTCTCGCGCAACTGCACGGCGTAGTCGGACGGCCGCGAACGCTTGGCCGCCGCGCCGTGCTGGCCCGGCTTGTTCTCGAACTTGCACTTGGAATCGATCGCGCGCGCCGGGCTCTTCAGCGACAGGTCGGAACCTTCGCGGCGGGCCAGCTTGCAGGTGGGACCGCGGTATCTAGCCATACTCTTACACCCTGCGTTTCTTCGGCGGACGGCAGCCGTTGTGCGGAATCGGCGTGACGTCGACGATGTTGGTGACCTTGTAACCGAGCGCGTTCAGCGAACGCACTGCCGACTCGCGGCCCGGGCCCGGACCCTTGATGCGCACTTCCAGCGACTTGACGCCGAAGTCCAGGGCGGTGCGGCCGGCCTTCTCGGCGGCGACCTGCGCGGCGAACGGCGTGGACTTGCGCGAACCGCGGAAGCCGGCACCACCCGCGGTCGCCCACGACAACGCGTTGCCCTGGCGATCGGTGATGGTGACGATGGTGTTGTTGAAGGAAGCCTGGATGTGCGCCACGCCGTCGGTGACGACGCGTTTGGCTTTCTTCTTGGTCTTGACCGGTGGTGCCATTGTCTATGGACTCTTTAGCTGAAAAGTGCGGCCATGGATGGCTGCTTCCTGATTTCCGCGATCATGGATGATCGCCCTTCAATGCTGCGGTCCTGGATGACCGCTTTTCGATCCCTGCGATCAGGAAGATCGCTTTCGACAAACCGCAGCCGGGGATGGCTGCTTCTCGATCCTCGCGACCGGGACGATCGCACGAATACGTTGGTGCTCCGGGGAATCGCGGAAGGACTCGCCCGGAGCCGCGACACTATTTCTTGATCGGCCGGCGCGGACCCTTCCGCGTGCGGGCATTGGTACGGGTGCGCTGGCCGCGCACCGGCAGGCCGCGCCGGTGGCGCAGGCCGCGGTAGGTGCCCAGGTCCATCAGGCGCTTGATGCTGATGCCGACCTCGCGGCGCAGGTCGCCCTCCACCGTGAACTTGGCCACCTCGCGGCGCAGGCTTTCGACCTCGCCTTCGGACAGCGACTTGATCGGCGTCGCCGGATCGATACCCGCCTCGACGCAAATCCTGCGCGAACGCGAGCGGCCGATCCCGAAGATGCTCTGAAGGCCGACCCACACGTGCTTGTTGACCGGCAAATTGACACCCGCAATGCGTGCCATCTTGTCTCTTCTCCACTCCCGGAACGTTGCCGGTACGGCAAACTGGTCATTATAGCCGAAAAACCCGGCCGGCTGGAAGTCACTCCTCTTCCGGCCGACCTGCCCCAAACCCGCCGGCACTGGCTGGCGCCGGCGCACCGAACCCCGGTCCGGTGCGGGAAACGCGACGCGGCTGGCCGCGGCTGTTTCGTTGCGAACCGCGGCGGGAAATCAGCTCCGCCGGAGGTTCGCCTTCTTCAGCAGGCTCTCGTACTGGTGCGAAACCAGGTGCGCCGAGACCTGCGCCCGGAAATCCATCGCCACCACCACCACGATCAGCAGCGAGGTGCCGCCGAAGTAGAACGGCACGTGCCAGGCCGTCTGCATGAAGGTCGGCACCAGGCACACCGCCGCCAGGTACACCGCGCCCGCGCCGGTCAGGCGCGTCAGCACCGCATCGATGTAGTCCGCGGTCGCCTTGCCCGGGCGGATGCCCGGAATCAGCGCGCCGGAGCGCTTGAGGTTGTCGGCGGTTTCCTGCGAATTGAACACGATCGCGGTGTAGAAGAACGCGAAGATGATGATCAGCAGCGCGTAGATGATCATGTACAGCGGTTCGCCCGGCGTCAGCGCGGTGGTGACCGCCTGCAGCCAGTGCAACTGGCTGGCATTGGAGAACCACGTCGAGGCGGTTGCCGGGAACAGGATCAGCGACGAGGCGAAGATCGGCGGGATCACGCCCGACATGTTGATCTTCAGCGGCAGGTGCGAACTCTGGTTCATGTACGCGCGGGAACCGCCCTGCCGCCGCGCGTAATTGACCGTGATGCGCCGCTGCGCGCTTTCCATGAACACGCAGAAGGCGGTCACGATCAGCACCACCGCCGCCACCAGCAGCACCTTGATCGGCGACAGCTCGCCGTTCGAGGCCATCGACGCGGTCTGGGTCAGCGCGCGCGGCAGCCCGGCCACGATGCCGGCGAAGATGATCAGCGAGATGCCGTTGCCGACGCCGCGCTCGGTGATCTGCTCGCCCAGCCACATCAGGAACATGCTGCCGGCGGTCAGGCCGATCACCGAGGCGAAGATGAAGCCGAAACCGGGGTCGTATACGATCGGCACGCCGCCCGCGATGCCCTGCTTCTGCAGCGCGACCGCGACACCGAACGCCTGGAACGCCGACAGGCCCACCGTGCCCCAGCGCGTGTACTTGGTCAGCACGCGCTGGCCGGCCTGGCCTTCCTTCTTCAGCGCCTGCCAGCTTGGCAGCACCGAACCCATCATCTGCACCACGATGGATGCGGAAATGTACGGAATCACGCCCAGCGCGAACAGCGAGAAGCGCGCCAGCGCGCCGCCCGAGAACATGTTGAACATGTTCAGCAGGCCGCCGCCCTGCTCGATCATCCGGGTCATCGCTTCCGGGTTGACGCCCGGCACGGGGATGAACGAACCCAGCCGGAACACGATCAGCGCGCCGACCAGGAACAGCAGGCGCTGCCGCAGCTCGGTCAGCTTGCCGAATGCCGCCAGCGGGTTGTTGGAAGTCGAACCTGCCACGCCTACTCCACGCTGCCGCCGGCGGCTTCGATCGCGGCCTTCGCGCCCGCGGTGGCGAGCACGCCGCTGACCTTCACCGCGCGGCCAATCTCGCCCTTCTTGACGATCTTGACCCGGCGCGCGCGCGCATCGACCAGGCCGGCCCGGCGCAACGCCGCCAGGTCGACCGTGTCGCCCTCGAGGCCGGCAAGCTGGTACAGGAACACTTCCTGCGAGCCGGCGGCCTTCTTCGAACGGAAACCGACCTTGGGCAGGCGCCGCTGCAGCGGCATCTGGCCGCCCTCGAAGCCGGGCTTGACCTTGCCGCGGCCGGTGCGTGCGTGCTGGCCCTTGTGGCCGCGGCCCGCGGTCTTGCCCAGACCCGAGCCGGTGCCGCGTCCGACTCGCACCCGGTCGCGGCGCGCACCCTTGGCGGGCTTCAACGTGTTGAGACGCATGTCTTCAGTCCTCCACCCGCACCAGATAGTTCACGGTCTGGATCAGGCCACGCACCTGCGGGCTGTCCTTCAGCTCGCGCACGTCGCCGGTTCTGTTGAGGCCCAGCGCGCGCACGCTGAGGCGGTGACGCGAACGCACGCCGCGCAGGCCGCCGACCAGGCGCACCTTCACCGTGCCGCCGCCGGATTTGTGTTTAGCCGCCATGTCCGAGTTCCTCGACCTTCTTGCCGCGCTTGGCCGCGATCCGCTCAGGGCTGGAAACCGACCGCAGCCCCTTGATGGTGGCGCGCACCAGGTTGATCGGGTTGCGCGAACCGACCGCCTTGGCCAGCACGTTCTTGACACCGACCACTTCCAGCACCGCGCGCATCGCGCCGCCGGCGATCACGCCGGTACCTTCCGAGGCAGGCTGCATGTAAACCCGCGCTGCGCCGTGGCTGGCCTTGACCGGATACCAGATCGTCCCGTTGTTCAGACCCACGGTGACCATGTTGCGGCGTGCGCGTTCCATCGCCTTGGAAATGGCCACCGGCACCTCGCGCGCCTTGCCGTAGCCGAAACCGACCTTGCCGTCGCCGTCGCCGACCACGGTGAGCGCGGTGAAGCTCATCTGCCGTCCGCCCTTGACCGTCTTGGCCACGCGGTTGACGGCGATCAGCTTCTCCAGCATGCCGTCGGAATTTTCGCGATCTTGGTTCGCCATCTGTTTTCACCTTGCGCCCGCGCCATGCGGGCCTTTGCTTGCGGCATCAAGCCGCTTGGAGTTGTTGTCGAATCCTTGGCACCAGCGAGCGTGCTCACGGCAGCGGTCGCCCGCACGCGGGCTCCCGCATCAGAATTTCAGCCCACCCTCGCGCGCGGCGTCGGCCAGTGCCGCGACACGCCCGTGGTACTTGAAACCCGAGCGGTCGAACGCGACCGACTCGATGCCGGCGGCGCGCGCCTGCGCGGCGATCGCCTTGCCCACCGCCGCGGCGGCCGACTTGTTCTTGGTTCCCTTCAGGCCGTCGCGCACCGTCTTCTGCACGGTCGAGGCGGCGGCGATCACGGTCTCGCCGTCGGCGGCGATGACCTGTGCATAGATGTGCTGCCCGGAGCGATGCACGCTCAAGCGCGGTACCGCAAGCTTGCGGATGTGCGAGCGGGCGCGCTTGGCGCGGCGCTGGCGTGCGATTTTCTTTTCCATCTTGTACTCCGAAATACTCGGATGAATTCGTCAGAGCCTGATTTTGATCTTGATGAAGAGTGCCGCCATGGATGGCGGCTGCTTCGCGCTGGGACGGCGCATTTAGGCCTTCTTCGCCTCTTTCAGCGTAATGCGCTCACCCGCGTAACGCACGCCCTTGCCCTTGTAGGGCTCCGGCGGACGGAACGCGCGGATCTGCGCGGCGGTCTCGCCCACGCGCTGCTTGTCGGCGCCCTTGACCACGATCTCGGTCTGCGAGGGCGTTTCGATGACCACGCCTTCCGGTGCGGGGAACACCACCGGGTGCGAGAAGCCCAGCGACAGGTTGAGGTTCTTGCCCTGCACGGCCGCACGGAAGCCCACGCCCACCAGCTCCAGCTTGCGCTCGTAACCCTGCGTCACGCCCTTGACCATGTTGGCCAGCAGCGCACGCGTGGTGCCGGCGAAGCGGGTCTCGGCGCTGCCGTCCATGCAGATCAGCTTGCCGTCGGCGGCCTTCACCTCGACGCCGGCGATCGCCGCCATCTTCAGGGTGCCCTTGGGGCCCTTCACGATGATCGCGTCCTTGCCGACCTGGCATTCCACGCCCTTCGGCAACACGATCGGTTTTTTGGCTACACGTGACATAAAAGCTCCGATATTCCCGCACCGGCGAACGTGGAAGCGGACCGGCCGCGGCAGCTCGCCTGCCTGCCGGCTCCCCCGAATTCCTACGCGACCCTCGCGACCACCTCGCCGCCCAGACCCTTCGCGCGCGCCTGCGCATCGGTCATCAGGCCGGCCGGGGTCGAGACGATCGAGATGCCCAGGCCGCCCATCACCCTGGGCAACTCGTCCTTGCCCCGGTAAACCCGCAGGCCCGGGCGGCTGACGCGCTCGATGTGCTCGATCGCCGGTTTGCCCTCGAAGTACTTCAGCCTGATTTCGAGTTCGGCCTTGCCGCCACTTTCGGAGCGGCGCGAATCCAGCACGTAGCCCTCGGCCTTCAGGAGGTCGGCCAGCGCCTGTTTCAGTTTCGAGGCCGGCATGCTCACCGTCGGCTTGCCCATGGCCTGGGCATTGCGGATGCGGGTGAACATGTCGGCGATGGGATCAGTCATGCTCATTGTGGTTTTCCGTGTTAAGGAGCCCGGACGTTTTGGCCCTTTGATGCCTGCCGTAGCCCCACAACCCCCGCTCGATCCTTCGGATCGGGCCGCCCCCTGACTCAAGGGGGCCGAAAAGCTGTGGGCTCTCGTCCCTTTTGGGCTCTTCAGTTACTCAGCATCGATATCCGGCTTGTCGACTTTGCTTCTCCGAGTTCCGAGTCCCGGTTCTTCTTACCAACTCGCCTTGCGCAGACCCGGCACGTCGCCGCGCATGGTGGCTTCGCGCAGCTTGGCGCGCGCGAGTCCGAACTTCACGTACACCGCGCGCGGACGGCCGGTCAGCGCGCAGCGCTTGCGCAGGCGCGACGGGCTGGAGTCGCGCGGCAGCTTCTGCAGCTTCGCCTGCGCGGCCAGCTTGTCCTCGTAGCTCGCCTCGGCGCTGGAGAGGATCTTCTTCAGCTCCACGCGCTTGCCGGCGTGGCGTTTGATCAGCTTGGCCCGCTTCAGATCGCGGTTCACCATCGATTTCTTTGCCATGCCTTGATCCTCAATTCCTGAACGGAAAGTGGAAAGCTTCCAGCAGCGCCTTGGCTTCCTCGTCGGTGCGCGCGGTGGTGGAAATGGAAATGTCCATGCCGCGGATCGCATCGACCTGGTCGAAGTCGATCTCCGGGAAGATGATCTGCTCCTTGACGCCCATGTTGTAGTTGCCGCGGCCGTCGAACGCGCGGCCGGACACGCCGCGGAAGTCGCGCACGCGCGGCAGCGAAATGTTGATCAGACGGTCCAGGAACTCGTACATCCGCGCGCGGCGCAGCGTGACCTTGCAGCCGATCGGCCAGCCATCACGGATCTTGAACGACGCGACCGAGACGCGCGCCTTGGTGATCACCGGCTTCTGGCCGGCGATCTTGGCCATGTCGGCGGCGGCGTTCTCCAGCACCTTCTTGTTGCTCACGGCCTCGCCCACGCCCATGTTGAGCGTGATCTTGGTGATGCGCGGTACCTGCATCGGGTTCTTGTAACCGAAGCGCTGCATCAGCTTGGGCATCACTTCGTCTCTGTAGATTTTCTCGAGGCGCGTAACCATGTTTGCATCCTCACGCATCGATCACTTCGCCGGAGGATCGATACACGCGAACCTTGCGCCCGTCACCGAGCACCTTGTGGCCCACGCGTTCGCCCTTGCCGGTGGCGTGGTCGAACAGCATGACATTGGAAATGTGGATCGGGGCCTCGCGCTCGACGATGCCGCCCGGCTGGTTGGCTTGCGGATTCGGCTTGGTGTGGCGCTTAACCAGGTTGACGTTCTGCACGAACACGCGGTCACCCACGACGCGCGTGACCTCGCCGTGCTGACCCTTGTTCTTGCCGGCGATCACGAGCACCGTGTCGCCTTTCTTGATGCGGTTCATATGTGGCTCACTTGTTTCGATACGGCGCGTGCATGAAATGCGGGATTCCGGATACCCTGCGATTTCCTCAAAGCACCTCGGGGGCCAGCGAGACGATCTTCATGAAGCGTTCGCTGCGCAGTTCGCGGGTGACCGGCCCGAAGATGCGGGTGCCTACCGGTTCCAGCTTGTTGTTGAGCAGCACGGCCGCATTGCCATCGAAACGGATCAGCGAGCCGTCCGGCCGGCGCACGCCCTTGGTGGTGCGCACCACCACCGCGTTGTACACCTCGCCCTTCTTGACCTTGCTGCGCGGGATCGCGTCACGCACCGAAACCTTGATGACGTCGCCGATGCTGGCATAGCGACGCTTGGAGCCGCCCAGCACCTTGATGCACATCAGTTCGCGCGCACCGCTGTTGTCTGCCGCGGTCAGGCTGGTCTGCATCTGGATCATTGCTGCACCCTCCTCATTCCGCCGCGCGCGCCAGCACTTCCACCACGCGGAAGTGCTTGGTCCTGGAGATCGGCCGGCATTCGGCGATCCGCACCAGGTCGCCCTCGCGGCACTCGCCCTTCTCGTCGTGCGCGTGCAGCCGGGTCGAACGGCGCAGCAGCTTGCCGTACAGGCCGTGCTGGCCGCGGCGGTCCACCTCGACCGTCACCGTCTTCTGCGCCTTGCTGCTGGTCACGCGGCCCTCGAGGGTACGCGTGATCTTGATGGTCTCGCTCATCGCGCGGCTCCTTGTCTCCGCTTCTCGCCCAGCACCGTCGCGGCGCGCGCGATCTCGCGGCGCACCTTCACGAACTGGTGCGTCTGCGTGTTCTGCCCCTGCGCCTTCTGCATGCGCAGGCTGAACTGCTCGCGGCGCAGCTCGGCGATCTGGTCTTTCAGTTCCTGCTCGGACTTGCCGCGCATCTCGTTGATGTCCATCACAGCACCGCCCTGGTTGCAAACTGGGTCTGCACCGACAGCTTGGCCGCGGCAAGGCGGAATGCCTCGCGCGCCTCGGCCTCGGTCACGCCCTCGATCTCGTACAGCATCCGGCCCGGCTGCACCGGCGCCACCCAGTACTCGACGTTGCCCTTGCCCGCGCCCATGCGCACCTCGATCGGCTTCTTGGTGACGGGCTTGTCGGGAAACACCCGAATCCACAGCTTGCCGCCGCGCTTGACGTAGCGCGTGATGCAGCGACGCGCGGCCTCGATCTCGCGCGCGGTGACCGCGCCGTGCGAGGTCGCCTTCAACCCGAACTCGCCGAAGCTGACCTGGTTGCCGCTGTGGCTCAGGCCGCGGTTGCGGCCCTTGAACTGCTTGCGGAACTTGGTGCGTTTTGGTTGCAGCATGGTGGTTTTCCTTTGCGATCGTCCTGATCGCGAAAATCAATAAGCGGTCATCCCGACCGCACTTTTGTTTTGTTGCGATCGTCCCTGATCGCGGGGATCAAACAGCAGTCATCCGTGCCTGCACTTTCGTTTTGTTGCGATCGTCCTGATCGCGAGGATCAAACAGCAGTCATCCGTGCCTGCACTTTCGTTTTTGCTGCGATCGTCCCTGATCGCGAGGATCAAACAGCAGTCGTCCATGACTGCACTTTTCGATTTTTTTCCTTACTTCGACGCGCCTTCGCGGCGGCCGCGCGGAGCGCGCTCGCGGCGCGGCGCCTCGTCATCGCGGTCCGGGCGCGGACGGCGCGTGGGCTGCGCGTTTTCGTTGCGCTCCTCTTCCTTGGCGGCCTGCCCGACTGCGGCGAAATCGAAGATCTCGCCCTTGTAGATCCACACCTCCACGCCGATCACGCCGTAGGTGGTCTTGGCCTCGGCCAGACCGTAGTCGATGTCCGCGCGCAGGGTGTGCAGCGGCACGCGGCCTTCGCGGTACCACTCCGAACGCGCGATCTCGGCGCCGTTCAGGCGGCCGGCCACGTTGACCTTGATGCCCAGCGCGCCCAGACGCATCGCGTTCTGCACGGCGCGTTTCATCGCCCGGCGGAACATGATGCGACGCTCGAGCTGCTGGGCGATCGACTCGGCCACGAGCTGCGCGTCGAGTTCCGGCTTGCGCACCTCGTTGACGTTGATGTGCGCGGGCACGCCCATGATCTCGGACACGTCCTTGCGCAGCTTCTCGATGTCCGCGCCCTTCTTGCCGATCACCACGCCCGGACGTGCCGTGTGGATGGTGATGCGCGCGTTCCTGGCCGGACGCTCGATCTGGATCTTCGACACGCCGGCCTGCGCGAGCCTGTCCTTCAGCAGTGCGCGCACCTTGAGGTCGGCGACCAGGTGCTGGGCGTAGTCGCGCTTGCCCGCGAACCATTTGGAGTTCCAGTCCTTGGAAATGCCGAGGCGGATGCCGACGGGATTGACTTTGTGGCCCATGGTTCAGTTTCCCTGGATGACCCGATCGAAGCGGCTGTACCACCGCCCCCTTGAGTCAAGGGGGCAGCGCGCGACCAGCGCTCGGGGGTTGTGGAAGCACGCCGCTTTTGCGCTCATGGCAAACATCACGACCCCACCTCGACAGTAATGTGCGCAGTGCGCCGCAGGATTCTTGCGCCGCGACCCTTGGCGCGCGCGTGCATGCGCTTCATGACCGCGCCCTCATCGACACAGATGCGCGCGATCTTCAGTTCATCGACGTCCGCGCCGAGGTTGTTCTCGGCGTTGGCGACCGCGGACAGCAGCACCTTGCGGACCAGGTGCGCGGCCTTCTTGTTGGTGTGCTCCAGCACCGCACTGGCGTCGCCGACCGGCATGCCGCGCACCATGTCGGCGACCAGGCGCGCCTTCTGCGCCGAGATGCGGGCGCCGCGCAGGACAGCTTTGGCTCGTGTCGTGTCGTTCATGGCGGTGTCCATCACTTGGCGGCCGGGGCGGCGGCGGGCGCAGCCGCGGGGGCGGCCGCTGCGGGCGCGGGCTTGGCGCCGCCGGCGGCCGGTGCCGCAACCTTCTTGTCGCCGCTGTGGCCCTTGAAGGTGCGGGTCACGGCGAATTCGCCCAGCTTGTGCCCGACCATGTTCTCGTTGACCAGCACCGGCACGTGCTGCCGTCCGTTGTGCACGGCCAGGGTCAGCCCGACCATTTCCGGCAGGATCATCGAGCGGCGCGACCAGGTCTTGATCGGTCGCTTGCTGTTGCTCTGGTTCGCCGCCTCCACCTTCTTGAGCAGGTGCAGGTCGATGAACGGGCCTTTCTTGAGTGAACGTGGCATGTGGATGAGCCCTTACTTGCGACGGCGCACGATCATGTTCTGCGTGCGCTTGTTGTTGCGGGTCTTGTAACCCTTGGTGGGCAGACCCCACGGACTGACCGGGTGGCGACCGCCGGAAGTCTTGCCCTCGCCGCCGCCGTGCGGGTGATCGACCGGGTTCATGACCACGCCGCGCACGGTCGGACGGATGCCGCGCCAGCGCTTGGCGCCGGCCTTGCCCAGCTTGCGCAGGTTGTGTTCCGGATTGCCGACCTCGCCCACCGTGGCACGGCATTCCACCGGCACCTTGCGCATCTCGCCCGAACGCAG
>JAJPHQ010000008.1 GCA_021325195.1 Gammaproteobacteria bacterium
ACCGTCGCCAGCAGCTTGCCGGAACTGCTGTAGACCTGCACCTTGAACGTATCGTCCACCGTGTTCGACGAGAAGTACGAGTCGATGTGCAGCCAGTACGACAGCGTGGCCGACTTGTAACCGCTGGGAATGGCCACCTTCTGCGACACGGTGTCGGTGTGCGGGCCATCGTAGCCGTCCAGCCATGCGAACCATTGCCCGCTGTGCGCGGTTTCGCCCGAGCAGCTGCTGTTGCTGCACAGCACGCCGGCAGTCATCGACCATGGCGCGGCGCTGCCGGTTTCGAAGCCGGGATTGCCGAGCAATTGTTTCGGCGGCCCACCGCTGCTGGAAACAGTGACGGATTCCGTCTTGGAACTCTGCTTGCCGTCGGCGCTGTCGGTCACCGTCTCGGTCACGCTGTAGGTTCCGGCCGCGGCGTAGGTGTGGCTGGGGTTCTGCGCGGTCGAGGTACCGCCGTCACCGAAGGTCCACGACCACGAACCGATGGTGCCGCCGCTGTCGGTGGAGGTATCGGTGAAGTTGGCCGTCAATCCGCTCGTGGTGAAAGTGAAGTTCGCCGACGGGGTGCCGCCTGCGCTGCCGCCACCCGCGACGTGCGACACGAAGTTCGCGATGTTGATCGAGCCGAATCCGCTGGCGTAATCCCATCCCGTCGTGGCGTTGTAGCCCGGCGCGCCGTCACCGTTGTTGCCCGACGTGACGTCGTGGAAGTCGGTCGAATAGTGCGCGGCGGCATCCGAGTAGATCAACGGCGCGGCGAAGCCCAGCGAGGACTTGGTCGCCAGCACGCGGGCCCAAATGCCCACGAACAGCGGCGAGGAAAGGCTGGTGCCGCCGACCTGCTCGGTCGAACCGTTCACGATGATGTTGGCGCCCGACTCGGGCGCGGCATCCAGCGACACGTCGGGCAGTCCGCGGTAGCTGCTGCCGGCGTTCGCGCCCACGCCGTTCTGCCAGCTCGGCTGCGGCTCGAAGGTGCTGACACCGCCGCCGCCCGCGCCTTCCGCGGTGTTCCACACGGTCTCGTTGTCCCAGGTGGTACCCGTGGTGTAGAGGTTGGTGCCGCCGACCGCGACCACGTACTCCGAATCGGCCGGCCAGGAGACCGAGTTCTGGCCCGTACCGCAGGTGTTCGCCCCGGTGTCGCCGGAGGAGATCGAGAAGGTCTGGCCCTGCGCGTCGGCTTTCTGGAAGATGCTGTCGCCCGTCGCCGCGCCGTTGGTTTCCGAACCCGTTTCGCAACCGCCGATCGAGACGTTGATGACGCGGACGGTGTCGTCGGTGACCGCCTGGTTGAAGTCATCGACCAGCGGCTGGGTGTTGAGGCTGGAGGTGTCGTACAGGGTGATGGACTTGACGCCGCCGGAAATGCCGGCGATGTCCTGGGTGTCGAGGTCCCACTCGGTGGTGCCGCTGGCGCTGGTGCCGCCGCCATCGACCGTCACCACGTTCAGCGGAATGTTGCCGAGGCTCGGATTCTGGCTCAGGAAGGTCGAGAAGTCGGTCTGGGTCTGGCTCACGGAACCCGAGGTGATCACGCCGACCGGAATCGTGGAGCCCGTGGCCGTACTGCCCGCGTTGTAGATCGTCGCGAAATCGACCGGATTGTGCGCGGCCATCGAGCCCGTCGCTTCGGTATGGACCGGCAGCAGGTGGAACTTGTGCACGGTGTCCAGACCGAGCACCTCGTTCACGATGCCCTCGAGCGAAGCCGGAATCCGGACGTCGGTCGAATTGGCGTACGCGTCTCGGCCGTCCCTGGTATGCACGTGGATCATTTGCGTATGGAACGCCGACTGCACCGTGGACGCGGGCGCATCGCCGGAAACCAGGATACGGTCCTGCGCGATCCTGACGTTGCTGAAGCCCTGCTGGCGCATGAAGGCGGCCACCTTCTCGGCGTCAGCCTGGGTCGGGCCGTATTCGGCGTCGAACTGCGCCGGGCTCAGGTTGGGATGATGCGGGTTGGCGATGAACGTTTTCAGTTGCGCCTGATTGCGAAGCTTCAACGACATCGCCACGTGCAGCGGCCGCGTCAGCGCCAGCGGACCGACCACCACGTCACCGGTGCGCAGCTGGGTGGCATGGGTGACGACGGCGGTGTTGGCGATGATCGCGGAAGGCGTTGCAGCCAGGGCAGCCGAGCCGGCAGCCAGACTCACGGCAACGACGAGAGCCTTCAAACGGAAATTGCTTGGCATCTCACACTCCATTGGGTGGGAAGAGAATGCACAGCCGCGTCCCCTGTGCACGCGCGACTGCGCGACGCACGAAACATCCGCGTATGCACTCTCCCCACCTGGCGGAATGAACTGCCAAGCCCCTGCCTGACGCCCTGCATGCAGCGCTGAAGCGTTTTTGCGCCGTTACGGATCGCTCTCGGGGCCCTCTCACCCGAGAGCGCGCGCAACCTAGTCACGCATGTCCCACAAGTCACGTTGCAATGCACAAACGCATTCAGCGCACAGACAGTTTGTTTCATCGTTCGCGCTCACGCCCATCGTGACTGTCCATCACGAAAGGCGTGCAACCATTTGATGCGGCGATGATGCAGTGCGTTCATCGTCGCGCAGTCTTGATCAGATGCGTCGGCCTGCTGCGCAACAGCCAGGCCACGATCGCGAGCGCCAGGAACAGCGGTGCGCACCAGTAGATCAGCAGGTACAGCGCGCGCAGCGGCCCGTGCGATTCATCGAACAGCAGACTGCTGGCTGCGTCCGGCATCGCCGCGATCGATGCATAGGCTCCGCCATAGGCACTGTCGGCAAGGCTCTGCCCCGCCGTCGTCAGTGCCGAACTTGTGGTCAGCGGCCTGCCCAGCACGATGTAGGTGTGCAGCAGGGGGCTGTCCGCGCGGGCCGCGGCAGCCACCGCTGCGCCGATGCCGGGTTCGCGCGCGAGGGAGCCGTACACCAACGCGTCGAACGCGAGGCATATCAGAAAGAGGATGCCGAACAGGGCGTAGAGGCGCAGCCGCATGGTTTCGCTCCCTGTCGCAAGCATGTCGAAAGCGGCGAAGGCGGTCAATGAACCCGGTCGCGGATTGCAAACCGTGCTGGCAGTCAATGGGTTCCCTGACGATGTTCGCCGAGAATCTCAAGCAACGGTCCGAGATGCGGCTCGAAGTGTCGCCAGCGCGCCACGGACGAGCGGTAGATGGGATGGCTGACCTGCCCCATGCTGACGGTGCGGACCTCGCGCCGATGCCGGTGGAAGGAAAGGCAGCGCTCGTCCCACGGCAATCCCACATGGGCGAGCAATCTCCGCACCTGGTTTTCCGTATCACCCACCAGATCCTCGTAACGCACGTCGAGGATGGCGCCCGGCGGCAGCACGCGTCGCCAATGCCGCATCAACTCCAGATACCGCACGCAGTGACGGCCCAGGGTGCCGAGGTCGTAGGAGTAAAGGATGCTGCCCCGCTCGAACAGATTCGCGAAGCACGAGAAACACGAATCCATGGGATCGCGGACCGCATGGATGATCTTCGCCTGCGGCAGCACCAGGTGGATCATGCCGGCATGCAGGAAATTGCCGGTCAACTTGTCGGTGACGAAGCGAGCCTGGGGTGCCTGCCGCCAGACGCGATCCAGGTATTCCCCGCCAATCCGGCGCAATCCGTCATCCGGAAGCGTCGCGACGATTTCCGGATATCCGCCCTGCCCCGATGTATCCGGCGGACCGAGGGAGCGCAGTACCTCGGGCAGATCCTTCAGTTCCCCTCCGCCGTGCACGTCGGGATGCGCCGACAGGATCTGCTCGATC
Organism: Gammaproteobacteria bacterium; assembly: GCA_021325195.1. Lineage (GTDB taxonomy): Bacteria > Pseudomonadota > Gammaproteobacteria > Xanthomonadales > Rhodanobacteraceae > 66-474. The sequence continues at coordinate 3,769 of JAJPHQ010000008.1, forward strand.
AGCGTGGTGCCGGAACGCGGCATCCCGACGATGAAAACGGGAACGCGCGCCGCATCGGAGCCAGCGATCCGGTGCGCGGCGATCAGGTCGGCAGTGAAAACCGTGCGGATGCGCTCGACCAGCGCCGAATCGAATGCTTCGCGCGCCGCGTACCCGCCATCCAGCGCCATCAGCTCGCACTGCAACCGGTTGCCTTCGGCGTACGCGGCAAACGCCTCGTCGAAACGCTTCCTGTCCTCGCGCAACTTGCCGAGCGCGAACCAGTAACGAATTTGCTGCGGCGCCGGCAGTATGGCCAATCGGGGTTGCAACGCTTCCAACCGCGCGAGTTCGGCATCCGTCGCCCCGGCATGCCTGAGGACGGAGAGCCTGTAGTGCGCGTCCACGTAATCGGGTTTCACCGCGATCGCGCGTTCAAAGCATTCGATGGCTTCGCCCACCCGGCCTTGCGTCACAAGACAGTGTCCGAGCCCGTAATGCGCCCTGGCGTCGTCCGGCTGGATCTCGAACGCGCGCCGGTAACACGACTCCGCGTCGTGGAAACGCAACTGGTGACGCAGCAGATGGCCCAGATCGACGAGCGTCTCGGCATGATCGGGTGCCAGCGTCAAAGCCCGACGGTAGCTTTCCTCCGCTTCACTCCCCTTCGCCAACCTGCGCAGGACGTTGCCGAGGCGGCGATGCGTCTCGGCGTCATCGGGTGCGATCGCCAACGCGCGGCGGAGACAGGTTTCCGCCTCCGTCAACTGCCCTCGTGAGGCGTAGGCAACTCCGAGAATGCTGTGCAGGGGCGCCTGGTCCGGACGCTCGGCCAGCGCCTGCAGCAGATGCGGTTCAGCTTCGGCAAAACGTCCCAGCGCCACCAGCGCCGACCCGAGGTTGGCGTGCGCCTCGAACATCGCCGGCCGCAACGCGAGGGCGCACCGGTAGCATTCGAGCGCGTCCGCCAAGCGTTGTTGGCGCGCCAGCGCGTTGCCGCGGGTGACGTGCGCGGCGGCATCTCGTGATGGCGTTTCCTGCGACATGGCGGTGTCTGCCAAGGCGGTACGTCGATGCCGGGACGACGGCCCAGTATATCGGCTGGCCGCGGTACCACCCGTTACAGCATCCCGGTCTCGAGCTTGGCCTCGTCCGACATCATCGATGCGTTCCACGGCGGGTCGAACACCAGGTCGATCTGCGCCTCGGATACGGTCGGAATCATCTCCAGCTTGGTACGCGCGTCATCGACCAGGATGTCGCCCATGCCGCAACCCGGCGCGGTCAGAGTCAGCTTGACATACACCTTGCGCTTGCCGTCCTCGCCGTGTTCCAGGCTCACGTCGTACACCAGGCCCAGATCGACCACGTTGATCGGGATCTCCGGATCGAAACAGGTGCGCAACTGTTCCCACACCAGCCGCTCGATGTCCTCGTCGCCCGCGTTTTCCGGCACGCTCAGGGGCGGCGGCGACGCCTTGCCCAGCGCGTCGGCGTCCCTGCCGTCGATCCGGAACAGGCTGCCCTCGACATAGACCGTGAAGCTGCCACCCAGTGCCTGGGTGATGTAGCCGACCTGCCCGGCCGGCAGGGTGACGCGGTCGCCGTAGGGCACCTGCACCGCGGGGCAATCGCGTTGCAGGGTGAACGGTTCGCTGCTGGCGCTGAATCCCGGCATGGTGTTCGTGGCGATGCGTAGCGGGCGGCAATCACGCGGCGCGTGACGGATCAGGATAACAAGCGCGTGCGTGCTTCTGCTTGATGGAGATCAGATCGCCCGGATGCAAGGGGCGCCGTCGCGGCCCGCTGCGTGCAAACCGGGAGGATTTCGTGCCGCGCGCCCGGCATGCGGATCGCGCGTGGGCTATGATCGACCGCTTCGTCTTTCCGCCGGACCGCGCGTGAACGAACCCGCACCGCCCGTGTCTGCCGCGCGCACAGCCGGCCGAGCCGCGACGGGAGCGCGCATGCTGGGTGCACTGGCCTCCTGCTTCGCATGGTTGATGTGCACGCTGGCGACCGGTGCGGTGGCCGCACTGGTCGCCTTGTGGTTCGAGGTGCAGGCGTGCTGGCCGCTGCTGGCCTTGACGGCACCGCTGGTGTGGGTGCTGGGCCTGTGCGGCAGCCTGCATCGCCGCCACGCGGCGTGGTCCGCGGCGGCCGCGGTGCTGCTGGCCGCGGTCTATGCGTCGTGTCTCACCGCACTGGCCAGGGTGGCGGCGGCCACCGGCTACACCTTCGGCGATGCGCTGCGCACGGGCGGCCTTGCGCTGGTGTGGCAGGTGGCGCGGCTGGGCCTCGACGTGATGTCGGTGCTGGGTTTCGCCGCGGCGACGGTGCTGGGCGCGGCGCTGGCGGTACGCCTGCGCGGGCGCGGCGAACGCCGCGAAGACTGACCGGTGCTTCAGGCCTCCAGCGCCTTCAGGCCCGCAATCAATTCGTTCGCGGCGGCCTGCCCGTCGCCGTACAGCATGCGCGTGTTGTCGGCGTAGAACAGCGCGTTCTCGATTCCGGCGAAACCCTTGCCCTTGCCGCGCTTGATCACGATCACGTTCTTCGCCGCGGCCACGTCGAGGATCGGCATCCCGTAGATCGGTGAGTTCCTGTCGGTCTTGGCCACCGGATTCACCACGTCGTTGGCGCCGATCACCAGCGCGACGTCGGTATTGGGAAATTCGGGATTGATGTCGTCCATGTCGGCGATCAGGTCATACGGCACGCCCGCCTCGGCCAGCAGCACGTTCATGTGGCCGGGCATCCGTCCCGCGACCGGATGGATCGCGAATTTCACCTTCACGCCGCGATCGATCAGCAGCTTGGCGAACTCCCAGATCTTGTGCTGCGCCTGCGCCACCGCCATGCCGTAACCCGGCACGATCGCGACGCGCTCGGCGTAGGCCATCATCACCGCGGCGTCGCCGCCCTCGATCGGTTTCAGCGAGCCGCCGATCTCCTGCGCGGAGGCGCCGCCACCCGCGCCGAAATTGCCGAACAGCACGTTCGCCAGCGAGCGGTTCATCGCCCTGGCCATCAACTGCGTCAGCAGCGTGCCCGCCGCGCCCACCACCATGCCGGCGATGATCATCGCCTCGTTCTGCAGCACGAAACCCTCGAACGCCACCGCAAGGCCGGTGAAGGCGTTGTACATCGAGATCACCACCGGCATGTCGGCGCCGCCGATCGGCAGCGTCATCGCGATGCCGAACACCAGCGCCAGCACGATGAACGCGACCAGCAGCGCCAGTCCGAACGGATGCCCTTCGATGCCGGTCGCCAGCGCGGCAATGCAGCAACCGAGCGCCGCGAGAAAGATGGCGAGATTGACGAAGCGCTGCAGCGGAAACACGAAGCGCCGGTCCATCCAGCCCTGCAACTTGGCGAACGCGATCAGCGAACCGGTGAACGACACCGCGCCGATCAGCACACCCAGGAAGGCCAGCACCAGTTCGACCGGGCTCAGGTGCACCGCCGCGTTCGCCCACGCTTCGGGCTGAATCGGAGAGGTGTCCGGCGCCATGGCCACGGTTTCGACGGCGGCATTGAACCGGATCAGTTCCACCGCGCCGATCGCCGCCGCCGCGCCGCCGCCCATGCCGTTGAACAGCGCCACCATCTGCGGCATCGCGGTCATCGGCACGCGCCGCCCGACCCACCAGGACAGCGCGACACCCGCCACGATCGCGATCACCATCGGCAGCAGGTTATGCATCCCGGGCAGGAAGAACGTCGCCAGGATCGCCGCGGCCATGCCGATGCCGGCCCAGATGATCCCGCGCCGCGCGGTGCGTGGCGAGCTCATCCGTTTCAGGCCCCAGATGAACAGCACCGCGGCGATGAAGTAGATCGCCTCGACCAGCGTCGGCGTCCACGCGGGAAGTGTCATCGCGTTTCTCCGGGAGATGGATCCCGGATCAACGCACGTCCATGTGCTGTCCGGGACTCGGACATCCCCGGATCAAGTCCGGGGCAGGCTCTGTGCTCGGCTTTCGCGCGATGGAAGACCTTCATTTCGTGGCCTTGTCCGACTTCGATGTCTTGAACATCTCCAGCATCCGTTCCGTGACCACGTAACCGCCGGCCACGTTGCCCGCGGCCAGCAGCACCGCCACGATGCCGATCGCGGTCTCGGCCGGCGTCTGCGCATGCCCCAGTGCCACCATCGCACCCACCAGCACGATCCCGTGCACGAAGTTGGAACCCGACATCAGCGGGGTGTGCAGGATGACCGGAACCCGGCTGATGATCTCGTAGCCGGTGAACGCGGCCAGCATGAAGATGTAGAGTGCAAGAAAGCCGCTGATCATGGGTGGGTCTCCCGCCGGATGGGCCATGATAACGGCAAGCGGGCCGGTCAACCGCTGCCGCCGCAATGCGTTATCGCAGGTGAGTATCCATGCACGGAGTACCGGATGGCGAGGCAAACCCCGGTGGCGGGATGCAGGCGATGATCTGCCCGGATGCGGTGCTCGCCGAGCCCGAACCGGAGCAGGCGCGTCCGCTCGCGCCCAGCATCGAGGCGTTCCTGGCCTCGATCGAACGGCGCGCGTGGCGGATCGCCGAGATCGCCCTGCGGGATCCCGACGAGGCTCTGGATGCGGTGCAGGACGCGATGCTGCGGCTGGTCCGCCACTACGGCGGCAAGCCGGCCGAGGAATGGCCCCCGCTGTTCTGGGGCATCCTGCGCCGCCGGATCACGGATCTGCAGCGCCGGCGCACGGTGCGCAACCGCCTGATGGTCTGGACGGACCACGGCCGCACCGACGACGAAGGCGAGGAACTGCCGGCGTGGGAAGCGATGGATCCTGGACCGGATCCCTCGCGCGCGCTGGCGGCGTGGCAGGCGCACGCGGCGATGTCGGCCGCGATCCGCAGGCTGCCGCGCCGGCAACGCGAGGCCTTCCTGCTGCGCGTGCTGGAAGGCCTGGACGTGGCGGGCACGGCCCGGGCAATGAACTGCTCGGAAGGCAGTGTCAAGACGCATTTGTCACGCGCGATGGATGCATTGCGTACGCAACTGGAGGACTGGCGATGAACATGACGCCAGACAACAAAACCCTGCCGGGCGATGCCGAGATCATCGCCCGGGCCCGCGAAATTTTCCGGCAGGCCTGCGCGAGCACCGACTCGTACCACTCGCTGCGTCTGGGCCTGGCCCGCCGCAAGGCGCTGGAAGCCGGCGCCCGCCGCTCACCCGCGCGCATCTGGCTGCCCGCGGCAGGCGGCGCGCTGGCCGCCTGCACCCTGGCGCTGGGCGTGGTCTGGTTCCACGCCGGGCCGGCGCCCGCCCCTGCCGGCAACTCCGCGAACACCGTGATCACCGGCGAGGCCGATGCCGGCGAACTGCCCTCGGACCTGGACTCCCAGCAGATGGATCTGTACCAGAACCTGGACTTCTATCGCTGGCTGGCTTCGCAATCCGGCAACCCGGCGCCGCGGCCGTCGGGAGGCACGCCGTGAGGCTGACGCTTCGTTTCGGTGTCTTGTTGCTGGCCGGCGCCTTTGCCTCGGCCGCGACGCCGTGGGCGATGGCGCAATCCGCGCCGCCGCCGGCGTTCGCGCCCCGCGTTCGGCCCGCGCCCATCGCCTGGTCGCAGCTCGCCCCGCAGCAGCAGCAGATGCTGGCGCCTCTGCAGGGCCAGTGGAACAGCCTGCCGCCGGGACAGCAGCAGCACTTCGCGAAACAGGCCGAGAAGTGGGCGAGCATGCCGCCGCAGCGCCAGGACAGGATCCGTGCCCGACTGCAGCGCTGGGCCGACATGACGCCCGAGCAGCGCCAGCAGATGCGCGAAAACGCGCGCGCGTTCCGCAACATGTCGCCCGCGGAACGCGCCAAGGTGCGCGCCGCGTTCGAGCGCTTCCAGGCGCTGCCTCCGGCACAGCGCAAGGCGCTGCGCGAGCAGTGGCGTTCGATGAATCCGGAGCAGCGCCGGCAGTGGCTGCAAAGCGGCGCACCGGAGCCGCGCAGGCCGCGCGGACATTGATATCCCGGGACCCGGGACTCGGGACTCGGGACTCGGGACTCGGGACTCGGGACTCGGGACTCGGG
>JAJPHQ010000048.1 GCA_021325195.1 Gammaproteobacteria bacterium
GATTTCTGGGCCAGCACCAGCAACAAGCAGCTCAACTTCGTGCAGCACATCTGGACCATCCTGAAGCAGCACGGCCGCGCGGCGGTGGTGGTGCCGGACAACGTGCTATTCGAGGGCGGCGCGGGCGAAACCGTGCGCCGCGAATTGCTGCGCAACGCCGATGTGCATACCCTGCTGCGCCTGCCGACCGGCATCTTCTACGCGCAGGGCGTGAAGGCGAACGTGCTGTTCTTCGAGCGCAAGCCGGCCAACGCCAAGGGCGAGGCCAACACGCGCAAGCTGTGGATCTACGACCTGCGCACCAACATGCACTTCACGCTGAAGGAAAACACGCTCAAGCGCAGCGACCTCGACGACTTCGTCGCCTGCTACAACACGAAGAACCGCAGTGACCGCAAGGAAAGCGAACGCTTCAAGTGCTTCGATTACGAAGAGCTGGTCAAGCGCGACAAACTCAACCTCGACATCTTCTGGCTGAAGGACGAGGCGCTGGAGGAATCCGCCAACCTGCCACCGCCGGATGTCATCGCCGCCGAAATCGCCGCCGACCTGGAGGCCGCGCTGGAACAGTTCGCGACGATTGCGGATGACTTGAAGGGCGACTGATCGGGTCAGCGATCGGGTGGTCGGGGGATTCGAGCCTCGCGGATGCAGGTTATCTTGTCGCGCGGTACTTCTTCACGCGCGGTTCCTGCATGCGCTTGCCCGGTTTCACCTTGATGCGCTGACGCAGCCAGGCGGCGAAATCCTTTTCGCGCAGCTTGCCTTCGGCGAGGGCGAGGATCATGACGTATTTGTCCTCGTCGTTGGCTTTGAGTTCGATATCATTGAGTTCCAGGAAAACGCGATAACTGACGTGCGCGGTGCGCTTGTTGCCATCGACAAACGGGTGATTGCGCGCCAATCCGAATGCCAGGGTGGCGGCAAGATCGGCAATATCAGGTGCAGGGTCGCCGTAGGCATATAACTGCTGCGGGCGGGCAAGAGCCGACTCCAGCAGCTTTTCATCGCGCACGCCGCTGCTGCCGCCGTGTTCCGCGAGCTGTCGGTCGTGGATCGCGAGCGCCAAGGGCTTTTCGATCCAGACGATCATGCGTCAGCTGTCGGCGAGCTTGCGGAGCAGGTGGCGATCCTTGCGCATCACCTTCTCCGCCACTTCCATTTGCTTGGCGAGGGCGGGATCGTAGGTGGTGAGCTTGATGCCGTCCGGCGTTTCCAGCGCGTACAGCTCGTCGCCTTTTCCCACGCGCAGGCGCGCGAGCAGTTCCCGCGGCAGGATCACGCCCGCGGAATTGCCGATGGCGGTGACTTTGAGCTTCATGGTGGCTCTCCGCGTGTCCGCAGGCAGTTATAACGAACGTTATACTAACGGCGCAACGACGATCGCGTCAATCGCGTTGCGCATGACATCCGGACGCCGACAACATGCCGGCAACAACTGATGGCCGCACTCTCGCTGCTTGCCTTGCACCTCGCGATCATCGCGTTCAACGTCGCGGGCTGTGTGCTGATCCCGCTCGGCGCGTGGCGGTGCTGGCGCTGGGTGCGCGAATTCTGGTTTCGCCTGGCGCACCTGCTGAGCCTGGCCGTGGTTGCCACGCAGGCGCTGCTGGGACGCGCGTGTTTCCTGACGGTCTGGCAGGGCGATCTTTCGGGCGCGTCGCACGTGCAACCGCTGATCGCGGGCTGGATCAATCGGCTGATCTACTGGCCGCTGCCGCTTTGGGTGTTCGCGATCGCGTATATCGTGGTGTTCGTGTACCTCGTCGCGTTGTGGGCGTTGGTGCGTCCGCGGATGCCGAGGCGATCACGCAGGCGACGCTGTGTCTGAATCGCACGCCATGCGTGTTTTGTGTCGCGCGTAGTAAAGTCGGCACATGCGTGCTGTCGTGGAATCGATACGGTGAACGCCGCCGTCTTTGAACGCTCCGGTGAAGTCGCCGGCGCCGAGCGGCTTGCGGCCTGGCTGTCGCGACATCGAAACGTGGCGGTGATCACCGGCGCGGGGGTCAGCACCGGATCCGGCATCCCCGATTACCGCGACGGCGACGGCAACTGGAAGCGCAGTCCACCGGTGCAGTTCCAGGATTTCGTGCGCAGCGAACGCACTCGGCGGCGCTACTGGGCGCGCAGCCTGATCGGCTGGCCGATGTTCGCGGCGGCACGGCCGGGTACGGCGCATGTCGCTTTGGCGCGGCTGGAACATGCGGGCGTGATCGATCGCGTGATTACGCAGAACGTGGACGGCCTGCACCAGCGCGCAGGCAGCCGCAAGGTGATCGATCTGCACGGGCGGCTGGACGTGGTGCGGTGTTTTGCGTGCGGATGCGGTGAGGGCCGCGACGTGTTCCAGTCGCGCCTGCTGAATGCGAATCCGGATTGGGGTGCGAGGAATGCGCGCGTCGCGCCGGATGGCGATGCAGATCTCGATGCCGCCGATTACGGCGCGTTCGAGGTGCCGGCTTGCGAGGCATGCGGCGGTGTGCTGAAACCCGGCGTGGTGTTCTACGGCGAACCGGTGCCGCGCGAACGCAGCGAGGCAGCGATGACGGCGGTGCTGATGGCAGCGGGCGTGCTGGCGGTGGGTTCGTCGCTGATGACGTGGTCGAGTTTCCGCCTCGTCCGCGCGGCGGCCGAACGCGGCATTCCCGTCGTGGCGGTGAACCGGGGCCGCACGCGCGCCGATCCGCTCTACGCGTTCAAGTGCGAAGGCGAGTGCGGTGCGGTGCTGTCCGCCGCGATTGACGCCGCGACGTAACAGTCCTTAGGTTGAGTCTGTTCTGGTTTTTGCTGGTCATCCCGGAATCGCGCAGCGATATCCGGGATCCAGTTTTTCACTTTGATGGTGGAAATCAAAACTGGATTCCGGGTTTCCTCGCTCCTCCAAGCGCGGCCGTCCTTGGCCGCTCCCCGCGTCATCGCCGATGCAGCTGGCGATGGTCCCGGAATGACGACTGAAGTTCGATGATGCGCGAAGCGCCAGTTGAGCATCCGAACATTGCGCGAATTCGAACCCTCACCTGCCCGACCACTCGCAAGTGGTCGGGCACCCTCTCCCGGAGGGAAAGGGGTTCTTCCGGTAGCGGAGAGGCCTCAGGAGACGTTCGGTTCGCTGAAGGCTTCCGGCTCGTCGGCGAAGTCGCTGGTCGGGATGCAGGCGCAGAACACGTTCTTGTCGCCGTACACGTTGTCGATGCGCGCGACCGGCGGCCAGTATTTCTGCTGCTTCAGTGTGGCCAGCGGGAACGCGGCGAGTTCACGCGGGTAGGCGTGGGTCCATTCGCTGGCCGACACCATCGTCGCGGTGTGCGGGGCGTGCTTGAGCGGGTTGTCCTCGCGGTCCAGCCGCCCGTCCTCGATCGCGCGGATCTCGTCGCGGATCTGGATCATCGCGTCGATGAAGCGGTCGAGCTCGTGCAGCGATTCGGATTCGGTCGGCTCCACCATCAGCGTGCCCGCGACCGGGAACGACAGCGTGGGCGCGTGGAAGCCGAAATCGATCAGGCGCTTCGCGATGTCCTCGGCGGTGACGCCGCTGGTCTTCTCGATCGGGCGGATGTCGAGGATGCATTCGTGCGCGACCAGCCCGTTGCGGCCGGTGTAGAGCGTCTTGTAATGCCTGGCGAGACGCCTGGACAGGTAGTTGGCGTTGAGCAGCGCGACCTGGGTCGCCTTCAGCATGCCTTCGCAGCCCATCATGGTGATGTACATCCACGAGATCGGCAGGATCGAGGCGCTGCCGAAGGTGGCGGCACTGACCATCCCTACGGAGCGGCTGTTGTGAGAAGTGCGGCCAGGGATGGCCGCATTTTGATTTTCGCCGGCAGGGAGGCCGGCAGGTAAAAACTCCGCGAGGTGTGATTTCACCGCGCACGGCCCCACGCCCGGGCCGCCGCCGCCGTGCGGGATGCAGAAGGTCTTGTGCAGGTTCAGGTGCGAGACGTCCGAACCCCAGCGGCCGGGACGCGCGACGCCGCACAGCGCATTCAAGTTCGCGCCGTCGGTGTAAACCTGTCCGCCGTTGGCGTGCACGATGTCGCAGATCTCGACGATGTCCTCCTCGAACACGCCGTGCGTGGAGGGATAGGTCAGCATGATCGCGGCGAGGCGGTCCCTGTATTTCTCCGCCTTGACGCGGATGTCTTCGACATCCACGTTGCCGTTGGCGTCGCATTTGGTGACGACCACGGTCATTCCGCACATCTGCGCGGAGGCGGGATTGGTGCCGTGCGCGGATTCCGGGATCAGGCACACGTCGCGCTGCGCTTCGCCGCGCGAGCGGTGGTAGGCGCGGATCGCCAGCAGGCCGGCGTACTCGCCCTGCGCACCGGCGTTGGGCTGCAGACTGACCGCGTCGTAGCCGGTCAGCGCGATCAGCATCTGTTCCAGCCCGTCGATCAGCTCGCGGTAGCCGCGCCACTGTTCGGCCGGCGCCAACGGGTGGATGTTGGCGAATTCCGGCCAGGTGACCGGAATCATCTCGGCGGTCGCGTTCAACTTCATGGTGCACGAACCCAGCGGGATCATGCTGCGGTCCAGCGCCAGATCCCGGTCGGCCAGCCGGCGCAGGTAACGCAGCATCTCGTGCTCGCTGTGGTAGGTGTTGAACACCGGATGGGTCAGGAACTTCGAGGTGCGCTTCAGCGAAGGCGGCAGCGCATCGGGCGTCGCGCGGTCCAGCGCGTCGATGTCGTCGATGCAGACGCCGAACAGCGATGCGAGTTGCACCACGTCGTCGCGCGTGGCGGTTTCGTCGAGGCTGATGCCCAGCGAGCGCGCGTCGATCCGGCGCAGGTTGATGCGTGCCTCGCGGGCCTTCGCGTGGATCGCCTCGGCATCCACGCCGGTGATGTGCAGGGTATCGAAGAAATCATTGCCGACCGTGACACCGGCCCCGCGCAACGCCGCGGCGAGGATCGCGGCCAGCCGGTGCGTGCGGCTCGCGATCCGGGTCAAGCCTTCCGGGCCGTGGTACACCGCGTACATCGCGGCCATCACGGCCAGCAGCACCTGCGCGGTGCAGATGTTGGAAGTCGCCTTCTCGCGGCGGATGTGCTGTTCCCGCGTCTGCAACGTGAGCCGGTAGGCCTTCTTGCCTTCGGCATCGACCGACACGCCGATCAGGCGCCCCGGCAGCGAACGCTTGTAGGCATCCCGGCAGGCCATGAACGCCGCATGCGGGCCGCCGAAGCCGAACGGCACGCCGAAACGCTGCGAATTGCCGACCACGATGTCGGCGCCCCATTCGCCCGGCGGCGCGGTCAGCGTGAGCGCGAGCAGGTCGGTGGCGACCGCGACCAGCGCGCCTTTCGCGTGCAGCGCATCGCACAGCGCCCTGTAATCGCGGAGGCTGCCGAAGGTGTCGGGGTATTGCAGCAGCACGCCGTAGCAATCGGTGTTCGCGGCGTTGGCCTCGTCGTCGATGCGAAGCTCGATGCCCAGCGGTTCGGCACGGGTCTTCAGCACCTCGATCGTCTGCGGGTGCACGTTCTTCGAGACGAAGAACACGTGCGACTTCGCCTTCGCCGAACGCTTGGCCAGCGTCATCGCCTCGGCCGCGGCGGTGGCCTCGTCCAGCAGCGAGGCGTTGGCGATTTCCATGCCGGTCAGGTCCGCGCACATGGTCTGGAAGTTGATCAGCGCTTCCATCCGGCCTTGCGAAATTTCCGCTTGATAAGGCGTGTACGCGGTGTACCACGCGGGGTTTTCCAGGACGTTGCGCAGGATCACCAGCGGGGTGTGGGTGCCGTAGTAACCCTGACCGATGAACGTGCGGAACACTTCGTTCTTGTCCGCGATCGCGCGGATCTTCGCGAGCGCCTCGGTTTCGGTGATGGCCGGCGGCAGCGCCAGCGGATTCTTCTGGCGGATCCCGGCGGGCACGATCGCATCGACCAGTGCGTCCAGCGAGTCGAAGCCGACCACGCGCAGCATGCGCGCGATTTCGGAATCGTCGGGACCGATGTGACGATGGATGAAGGCGTCGTGCTGCTCGAGGTCGTGCAGGGAAGGGGTATGCTGGGTCATGGTGGCCGGCCTGAATTGGGTTGCGGTTCTTTTGAAGCGTTGAAGAACCGTCGCGGGCGATGGCAGGTTGCGTGACGCCGGAGCGCAGGAAGCGGAGCGTACACGTCGGTACGTGAGCATTTCCTTGCCTCCAAAACGGCACGTCCACGTGCCGAGGCTTATCGGGCACCGCCGGCGCGCAAGCTGCCGAGCGCAGCAGGTTATTCAACGCTTCGACACAGCCCCTCTGTCCGTTTGCCTGAGAGTTTCGAAGCCTCGCGCTTCTTGCCCCTTCGGCGCCGGTTCCCGCGCTGATGCGGGCCGGTCTCTCCAGAGTTTTGAATATGGTGGTATTGGGCCTGAGCGATTACGGGCGTTGCGCCTTCGGCAGTAGCGGGGCTACTTCTTCCACCATGGCGGACGATTATACAGGCGTCTTTCATGGCAATGATTTAGGATTTGCCTCCCGCGTTCAGTCTCCTCGCCGTCATGCCTGTTCCCTTCCGGCTTCGCCGACTCGACCATGTCGTGCTGCGGGTGCGCGATCCCGGCGCGATGCGGCGTTTCTATTGCGAAGTGCCGGGCTGTGCGCCGGAACGCGAGCAACCCGGGATCGGCCTGGTGCAGCTGCGCGCGGGCGAATCATTGATCGACCTGGTCGACGTGAACGGCAAGCTGGGCCGCAAGGGCGGCGCCGCGCCGGGCAGCGACGCGCACAACGTCGATCACGTCTGCCTCGGCATCGAGGGTTACGACGAGGCCGCGATCGTCGCGCACCTGAAGGCGCATGGCGTGCGCGTGGGCGACATCGGTCTGCGTTACGGCGCGGAGGGCGAGGGGCCTTCGATCTACCTGTTCGATCCGGAAGGCAACATGCTGGAATTGAAGGGTCCGCCCATTCCCGGGTCCGGGTTCGGCGGAGGCACCTGACCGGCCAGACATCCACGGGAGAGAAATCATGCCCTGCTTGATGGTGTTGCTGGCGCTGTTCGTTCCGCGCGTGGTGATCGTGCTGCTGTGGCTGTTCACGCACTGGTTCCACGGCCTGTTCAACATCGCGCTGTGGCCGGTGCTGGGCTTCATCTTCCTGCCCACCACGCTGCTGTGGTACACGGCCGTGATCCACTGGTTCCACGGCCAGTGGACGCTGGTGCCCATCGTCGGGATCGTGATCGCGCTGCTGATCGACCTGTCGCCAGCCGGGGGACGCCGGCACTTGGGGAAGCTCTGAACCAATCCATCCGGGATTTGCCGGAGCACGCCGACCAGCCGCGCTTGGAGCGCGACGGAACGCCAAAGGCGGCCTTCGCGAAGCGAAGGTGAGGTACGAGGATGTACCGAATAATTCGGTACACGCCTGAATTCGGCTTCGCAAATCAAGCACGTGCAGCGAATGCATGCTTGATTTGCGGGCGGCACGTCCCTGTGCCGGATGGAAACCCTGATAAATCAGAGTTTCCATGGGACGCTGGGGCCCCTACGACTTCCGGCATACGTTCCTGCGCGGCGGCAGGACTAGCATCTCGCGATTCGTTGCCACCCGAGGGTGCACCATGAGGCCGTCACGATTCGCGGTTCCGCTGCTGCTGGCGCTGGTTCCGGTGCTCGTTCCGGCGCAGGGACGTCAGTTGACCGACGCCGACTACGCGCGTGCGGTGAAGTTTCTGCCACAGAACACCGAGCCGCTGGTCGATCACGACGTGCAGAAGGCGACCTGGCTGGACGACACCCACTTCTGGTATCGCGACCACGACGCGGCCGGCGACCATTTCATGGAGATGCACGCCGCGGCCGGCAAGGCCGCGCCCGCATTCGATCAGGCCAAGCTCGCGGCGGCGCTGGGCAACGCCAGCGGCAAGCCGCTCGATGCGAAGAAGTTTCCCCGCGCGTTCGATTTCCGCGTGCTGCCGGACGGCAAGCTCGACGTCACGCTTGGCGAGACGGTGTATCGCTGCGATCTTTCCGGCAAGGGCGTCTGTACCGATCGCGCGAAATTGCTGAAGACCGGCAGCGAACCGGGCGTGCTGTCGCCGGACGGGAAACTCGAAGCCTTCGTGCGCAACTGGAATCTCTGGATGCGCGATGTCGCCACCGGCAAGGAAACGCAGCTGACCAGCGACGGCGTGAAGGATTACGGTTACGCCACCGACAACGCCGGCTGGGTGCATTCCGACGGCGCGATCGTGAAATGGTCGCCGGATTCGAAAAAGATCGCCACATACAGACAGGACCAGCGCGGCATCGCCGAGATGTACACCGTTCGCATCGGGGTGGGGCATTCGAAGCTGGATGCGTGGCCGTATCCGCTGCCGGGCGACAGGAAGGTATTCATGATCGAGCCGGTGGTGATCGACGTCGCCACGCACAGGCTGGTGCGGCTGAAGATGGCGCCCGAACAGCGCCTGTCCACGCTGTGCGACGACATCGACTGCCGCGACGACGGCCATTGGAGCGACGTGAAGTGGGCGCCTGACAACAAGACCTTCGCGATCGTCTCGACTTCGCGCGATCGTCAGCACGAAACCTTCCGCATCGCCAACGCGGAAACCGGTGACGTGCGCAGCGCGTTCGAATTCACCGCCAGGGATTACTACGAAAGCGGCCATGGCCGGGTGAACTGGCAATACCTGCCCGAAAAGGATCAGGCGATCTGGCCGTCCGAACAGACCGACTGGGCCAACCTTTATCTCTACGACCTGAAGACCGGCAGGCGGCTGCGCGTGATCACCACGGGTGAAGGCAACGTCGCCGAGGTGCTGCACCTCGATCGTGCCACGCGCACGCTGTGGTTCGTGGGTGTGGGCCGCACGGGCGGCGTGAATCCCTACTACCGGCAGTTCTTCAAGGTGGACATCGACACCGGCAAGACCACGCTGCTGACACCGGAAGACGCCGACCACGGCATCGAGATGTCGCCGGACGGCAAATACTTCGTGGATGCGTATTCCACGCCGACCACGCCGCCGGTGACGGTGCTGCGTGCGTCGGACGACGGCCACGTGATCGCGACGGTCGCGAAGGCCGACATTGCCAGATTGAAAGCCGCGGGCTGGGTGCCGCCCATCCCGATCACCGTGAAGGCGCGCGACGGCAGGACCACGCTGTACGGGATGATGTTCAAGCCCACGAACTTCGATCCCGCGAAGAAATATCCGATCGTCGATTACGTCTATCCCGGTCCGCAGACCGGGTCGGTGCGCGGGCGCAGCTTTCTCGCCTCGCGCGGCGACAACCAGTCGCTGGCGGAGCTGGGCTTCATCGTGGTCGCGATCGACGGCATGGGCACGCCGTGGCGTTCGCGCAGCTTCCATCACTACTGGTACGGCAACATGGGCGACAACACGCTGCCCGACCAGGTCGCGGGCATCAAGCAACTCGCACAACGTTATCCGTGGATCGACCTCACCCGGGTCGGCATCTGGGGCCATTCCGGCGGCGGCAACGCGACGGCCGATGCGATGTTCCGCTACCCCGACTTCTTCAAGGTCGGCTGGGCCGAGAGCGGCAACCACGACAACCGCAACTACGAGAACGACTGGGGCGAGAAGTACCAGGGCCTGCTGGTGACCCACAAGGACGGCACCACCAACGACGACAACCAGGCCAACCAGTTGATCGCGAAAAACCTGAAAGGCCGGCTGATGCTGGTGCACGGCGCGATCGACGACAACGTGCCGATCAGCAACACCTATCTGGTCGTCGATGCGCTGATCAAGGCCAACAAGGATTTCGACATGCTGATCCTGCCGAACCAGCACCACGGCTACGGCGACGACACGCCCTACGTCACGCGCCGGCGCTGGGATTACTTCGTGAAGTACCTGGCAGGCGATACGCCGCCGCACGAATACGCATTGCCGCCGCAACCGAAATGATCGACGTCGGCTGCGAGCATCAGTTGCGTACTTCTTCGCCTCGTCATTCCGGGGCCGTCCGCGCTGTTTGCGGACGGAACCCGACTGCGGAAGCAGAGCCTGTCCTGGACTTGATCCGGGAATGCTGGAGCGAACATCGGCGAAGCCGATGGCCCGAAGGGCGAGCCGCAGGATGCGGCGAATCTATCCAGCCTGATGTCCAAAAAGCGATTCCGGGTTTCCTCGCTCCTCAAAGCGCGGCCGTCCCTGGCCGCTCCCCGCGTCATCGCCGATGAAACCGACGATGGCCCCGCAATGACGAGGTGGGTGTCGTACATAGAAGCTGTCCCGCAAAGGAGGGTGTCCATGAAGATTTCCACCGGCTCGTTGATGATCATTCTGATCTTCCTCGTATCCGCATCCGCACAGGCGCAGAAACCAGCCACACAGCCCGCGTTCGAATACCCGGTGGCGCACCGCGACGACACGGTCGATACCTACTTCGGCACCAAGGTGCCGGCGCCGTACCAGTGGATGGAAGACCTGACCAACCCCGAACTCCACGCGTGGGTGGATGCCGAGAACAGGCTGACCGAGGCGTATCTGGCGAAGATCCCGGTGCGCGGCTGGATCGATCACCGCCTGACCGAGCTGTGGAATTACGCCGAGGAAGGCACGCCCACCCAGCTCAGGAACGGCATGCTGTTCTTCAGCCGCAATGCCGGGTTGCAGAACCAGAGCGTGGTGTACGTGCAGGATTCGGCATCGGCCAAACCGCGGGTGTTGATCGATCCCAACAAGCTGTCGCCGGACGGTTCGATCGCGCTGGCGTTCGGCGTGCCGTCGCCGCACGGCAAGTATTACGCCTACGCCCTGTCGCAGGGCGGTTCCGACTGGGAAACGATCCACGTGCTCGACGTCGCGACCGGCAAGGAGCTTCCGGACCAGGTGCACTGGGTGAAGTTCTCGGGCGTCGCATGGACGCACGACGACAAGGGTTTCTACTACTCGCGCTATCCCCAGCCGCCCGCAGGCGAGCAGGCGATCAACCAGAAGGTGATCAACCAGAAGCTCTACTACCACGCGCTGGGCACGCCGCAGTCCGGCGACAAGCTGGTTTACGAGGTGCCCCGGCATCCGGAATGGATCGTGGGCGGCAACGTCAGCGAGGACGGCCGCTACCTGTTCGTGTTCCTCGTGAACGGCACCTCGCCCAACAACGAGTTGTTCTACGCCGACCTCGGCAATCCGGACAAGCCCGATACCGGTGCATCGCTCCACCCGCTCTACACCGGCAACGACGCCGCCTACGCACCGATCGGTCACGTGGGCAGCACGCTGTTCCTGCAGACGACGCTCGATGCACCGCGCGGGCGCATCGTCGCGGCGATGTTCGATGATCCCGACCCCTCGAACTGGCGGGTGGTGGTGCCGCAGGCGGAAGGCGTGTTGAACAGCGCGTCGATGGCCGACGGACGCATCCTCGCCGACTACCAGGTCGTCGCCAAGAGCCAGTTGAAGCTGTTCGACACCAACGGCGTGTTGATGAACACGCTTGCCTTGCCGACGCTCGGGACGGTCGGAGGGATTTCCGCACGCAACGATTCGAAGAACGTGTATTACGCTTTCACGTCGTATCTCTACCCGACTACGGTGTATCGTTACGATGTCGCCGACGGCAAGACCAGCACATACTTCAAGCCCGACGTCGCGTTTGATCCTTCGCCGTACGAGACCAGACAGGTGTTCTACACCCCGAAGGACGGCACGAAAGTGCCCATGTTCATCGTCGCGAGGCAGGGCATCAAGCTCGACGGCAGCCATCCGCTCATCCTGTACGGCTACGGCGGATTCGACGCTTCCATCACGCCGCGCTTCAGTCCGATGCTGCCGGTATGGCTGGAAATGGGTGGCGTGTACGCGGTCGCCAACCTGCGCGGCGGCGCCGAGTACGGCGAGTCCTGGCACCGGGCCGGCATGCTGGGCAACAAGCAGAACGTGTTCGACGATTTCGCCTGGGCCGCGAAGTACCTGATCGCGCAGGGTTACAGCTCGCCGAAACACCTCGGCATCCAGGGTTATTCCAACGGCGGCCTGCTGACCGGCGCGTCGATCACCCAGCACCCGGAACTGTTCGGTGCGGCGTACATCGGCCACGGCGTGCTGGACATGCTGCGCTACCAGCAGTTTTCAGGCGGCGCGCTGTGGGCGCCCGAATACGGCACCTCCGGCGACAAGCAAGCCTTCCGGTGGCTGATCAGGTATTCGCCGCTGCAGAACATCCATGCGGGCACCTGCTATCCGCCGACCCTGATCACCACCTCGTGGGACGACGATCGCGTGGTGCCCAGTCACGAGTTCAAGTTCGCGGCCAGGATCCAGCAGGCGCAGGGCTGCGACAATCCGATCCTGCTGCACACGACCGGCAGCACCAGCCACATCTACATGCCGACCGACAAGCTGATCGCGCAGACCGCCGACGTGTGGGCGTTCGAGGCGTACAACCTCGGCATCAAGGAACCGCCCGTGACCGCTGCCGGGGCGAAGTGATCGAAATCCAAGGCGGCATGCATGACTTCCGGCAGGGGCAATGCCTGCGCGCCCCCTGCCGGACGCGATCGATTCGACTTGCGTTCAGGTCTCCGGCGGGCGTAACGATATAACATCACGCGGTCCCGGCGCCGCCCAACCCCGCGGTTCTCCGGTGCCGGGGCAAATCCCGTGAGTTCGAACGGATCGACGCACGCCGATCCGACGCTAAGAGAACCGTTCCGCATGATCCACGCATCGCTGCAGTCGGCGTCCCTGTCGCGTGCCGCGCGCATTGCCGCGCTGTCGGTGGCTTTGGCGCTCGCGGGCTGCGCGGCAGGTCCCAACTTCAAGCCGCCGGCGCCGCCGAAAGTCGCCGGTTACACCGAACATGCGCTCGCAAGCACCGCGGCGACGCCGGGCGTCGCCGGCGGAGCGGCGCAACGCTTCAACGAGGGTGCCGACATTCCCGGCGACTGGTGGATGCTGTTCCACTCCGCGCAGCTCAACGCGCTGATCGAGGCCGCGCTCGGCAACAACCACGACCTCAAGGCCGCGCAGGCGGCCCTGCGCGTCGCGCAGGAGAACATGCTGGCGCAACGCGGCGCGTTCTTCCCCAGCGTGTCGGCCGGTTTTTCCGCCAGCCGGAACAAGCAATCGGCGCTGTTGGCACCGGTGCCCAACTTTCCGGCGGTGCCGCAGGAATTCGAATACAACCTGTTCACCCCGCAACTCGAGATTTCCTACGCGCCGGACCTGTTCGGCCTGAACCGGCGCACGCACGAATCGTTGCAGGCGCAGGCACAGGCCGCGCGCTTCCAGATGATCGCGGCGTGGACCACGCTGACTTCCAACGTGGTGGTCACCGCCGTCGCGGAGGCTTCGCTGCAGGAACAGGTCGACGCAACGCGGCAACTCGTCGGCATCAACCAGCGGATGCTGAAGATCCTGGAATACCGCTACGACAAGGGCTACGCCAGCGAGATCGACGTCGCGGCGCAACGTGCGCAGCTCGCGCAGACGGAAGCGACGCTGCCGCCGCTGCTGAAGCAGCTCGCGCAGACGCGCCACGCGCTGGCGGTGCTGGTCGGAAAGTTTCCGTCCGAGGCGCCGGCGGAAGCCTTCACGCTCGCCGACCTGCATCTTCCGGAGGATCTTCCCGTCAGCCTGCCTTCGACGCTGGTCGCGCAACGCCCGGACGTGCGGCAGGCGCGCGCGAACCTGCACGCGGCCAGCGCCGCGATCGGCATCGCCGCCGCAGAACGGCTGCCGCAAATCGAGCTGACCGCGGACGCCGGCAGCACCGCGCTGGCGATCTCCAAGGTGTTCACTTCGGGTACCGGTTTCTGGGGCATCGCCGCGTCGCTGACCGCGCCGATCTTCCAGGGCGGCGCGCTGCTGCACCAGGAACGCGCCGCGAAAGCGGCCTACGTCGAAGCCGCCGAGCAGTACCGCGGCACGGTGCTGGGCGCGTTCCAGAACGTCGCCGACACCCTGGTCGCGCTGGAACAGGACGCGAAGGGCCTGCAGGCCGCCGCGGCCGCGGAGCGCGCGGCGAAAACCACGCTGGACCTTTCGCAGCGTCAGGCACGCGACGGCTACATCGGCACGTTCGAGCTGCTCTCCGCCGAGCAGTCCTACCAGCAGGCACGGCTGGCATTGATACAGGCCGAAGCCAGCCGCTTCGCCGACACCGCGGCGCTGTATCAGGCGCTGGGCGGCGGCTGGTGGCATCACCCGGAACTGGGCAAGCGATGAGCATGAAGAACCGCACGAAATTCGATATCGAACCCCTCTCCCATCGGGAGAGGGGCAGGGCTGAGGGTACGAACAGGCGGAACGTTCGAGCCAGCTCCAAACCCTCACCGGCTCTTGCTCGCGCCGTTCTTGGCGCTCGCCCTCCGGGCCGGCTCACGCCGTTCACGGCCGATCCAGTCGACCGTAGTCGGGCACCACGGAGTCCCTGGCCATGGACGGCGGCTCTACCCGAAGGGCGAGGGGTTCGTCTCGGCAAGCTCGTGTCGTCGTCGCGCTTTGCAGCCATTGTGGCGGGAGGTGGGCTCGCGTTTGCGTTGCTCGCCGGCTGCTCGGGCAAGCCCGCGACGCAGGAATCGTCCACCACCCCGCACAACGTCACGCTCACGAAGGAACAGCAGCAGCGCATCCACGTTTACACGGTCGAGCCTTCGCAGTACCGCGACGAGATCACCACCACCGGCGTGGTGGATTTCGACCACAACCGTTCCACCGACGTGCTGGCACCGTTCTCGGGCCCGGTGACCAAGCTGCTGGTGACGCTGGGCCAGACGGTGAAGAAGGGGCAGGCGCTGGCGCTGGTGGATTCGCCCGACTTCGCCGCCGCCGTGGGTGCCTATCGCAAGGCGCTGGCCGCCGCGAAGGCGGCCGACCAGCTTGCCGCGACCGACCGCGACCTGTTTGCCCACCACGCGTTGTCGCAGCGCGAATACGCGCAGGCGCAATCCGACGCGATCGGCGCGGACTCCGACCGCGACGCCGCGCTGCAGGCGCTGGTCGCGCTGCACGTCGATCCGCAAACCATCGCCGACATCCGCGCAGGCCGGACGGCCGCGCACGCCCAGGGCGTGATCCGCGCGCCGCTCGCGGGCACGGTGGTGACGAAGTCGATCACGCCGGGACAACTGCTGTCGGCCGGCACCACCGACTGCTTCACCATCGCCGACACCGCGAAGATGTGGGTGATGGCGCAGGTGTTCGGCCGCGAACTCGGGATGGTGAAGGTGGGCGATCCCGCCGAGGTCGAGAGCGGCGACGGCGGCAGGACCATTGCCGGCAAGGTCACCAACGTGGGCGCGGTGATCGATCCCGGCACGCGCTCGGTGGCCGCACGCGTCGCGGTGGACAATCCGGATGGTGTGCTGAAGCAGCAGATGTACGTGCAGGTGCGGATCCGGTCGCAGCATCCGCAGACCGGCCTGCTGATTCCGGTGTCGGCGCTGCTGCGCGACGACGAGAACCTGCCGTTCGTCTATGTCGTCGAACCCGACGGCAGCTACGCGCGCCGGCCGGTGACGCTGGGCGCGCGGATCGGCGACCGCTACCTGATACCGCAGGGCCTGCGCACCGGCGACAAGGTGGTGGCGGACGGCGCGATCTTCCTCAATTTCATCCAGACCCAATGAGTGCCGCGATCCCTCCCGACGCATCGAGGCGCGACGCCTCGGTCATCAACCGGATCGTCGCCTTCGCGCTGCAGCAGCGGCTGCTGGTCGTGCTGCTGTCGCTGGCGCTGGTCGCGGCGGGCGTGTGGGCCTACAACGTGCTGCCGATGGATGCGTACCCCGATCTCTCGCCGCCGATGGTGGAGATCATCACGCAGTGGCCGGGGCATTCGGCGGAGGAAGTCGAGCGCCTGATCACGATCCCGGTCGAGCTGCAGATGAACGCGATTCCCGGTCTGGTGACCAAGCGTTCGATCTCGCTGTACGGCCTGTCCGACGTCACGCTCACCTTCGCGAACGGCACCGACAATTATTTTGCGCGCCAGCGCGTGTACAACCGCCTGCCCGGCATCACGCTGCCCGGCGGCGTGTCGCCGTCGATCTCGCCGATGTCGCCGCCGTCGGGACTGGTTTACCGCTACGTGCTGCAAAGCTCCGACCGTTCGCCGATGGAGCTGAAGACGCTGGAGGACTGGGTGATCGCGCCACAGTACCGCTCGGTGCCGGGCGTGGCCGACGATTCCGCGTTCGGCGGCGGCAACATGCAGTAACAGGTGCTGCTCGATCCGGTGAAGATCGCCGCGCTGGGCCTGACGGTATCGCAGGTGCAGGCGGCGCTGGCGGCCAACAACGGCAACGCGGGCGGCGGCTTCTACGAGCAGGGCGGGCAGTTCTTCTACGTGCGCGGACTGGGACGTCTTTCGACGTTGCAGGACATCGGCAACGTGGTGCTGGCCGTGCACAACGGCACGCCGGTGCTGGTGAAGGACGTCGCTACCGTGAAGATCGGCATCGCGCCGCGGCTGGGCGAGTTCGGTTACATGAACCAGAACGACGCGGTCGAAGGCGTGATCCTGGCCCTGACGGGCGCCAAGGTCCAGAACGTGCTGCAGCGCGTCGAGGCCAAGACCAGGGAACTCAACGACGAGATCCTGCCCAAGGACGTGAAGATCCATCCGTTCTACGACCTCACCGACCTGATCGAGCAGACCAAGGGCGTGGTCCGGCACAACCTGCTGGTCGGGATGATCCTGGTTGTCGCGGTGCTGATCTTCTTCCTGTACGACCTGCGCGCCGGCCTGATCGTCGCGGTCACCATTCCGCTGGCGCTGCTGTTCGCGTTCCTGTGCCTGCAGCTGAAAAACGCCTCGGCCAACCTGCTCTCGATCGGCGCGGTGGATTTCGGCATCCTGGTGGATGGCGCGATCTTCATGGTCGAAAACATCTTCAGGGAACTGGCGGCGCGGCGCGGCACCGAATACCGGATCGTGGACGTGATCCGCGACGCGGCCTCGGAGGTCGATCGTCCGCTGGTGTACGCGGTGGCGGTGATCGTCGCCAGCTTCCTGCCGATCTACTTCCTGACCGGCCCGTCCGGCACGCTGTTCCGGCCGATGGCCGACACCATGATCTTCGCGCTGATCGGCTCGCTGATCGTGACGCTGACGCTGCTGCCGGTGCTGTGCGCGCTGTGCATGCGCCGCGGCGTGCGCGAACGCCGCAACGCGATCTACGAGCGATTCAAGGCGTGGTACCTGCGGATGCTGGAACGCACGATGGGCAGCGTGCGGATCACCCTCGCGGCACCGGTGCTGCTGCTGATCCTGACGTACCTGATGATGCAGGGCATCGGCGCGGAATTCATGCCGCACCTCGACGAGGGCGCGCTGTGGGTGCGCGCGACGATGCCGTACACCATTTCCTTCGACGAGGCCGCGAAGATTTCGCCCGAGATCCGCCGGGTGCTGCGATCGTTTCCCGTGGTCACCACGGTGACTTCGGAACTGGGCCGTCCCGACGACGGCACCGATTCCACCGGCTTCTTCAACGACGAATTCTTCGTGGGCCTGAAGCCGTATTCGGAATGGCACGGCGCCTACCGCGACAAGCAGGCGCTGATCGACGCGATCGACGCGAAGCTGCAGAAATTCCCCGGCATCCAGGTCAACTACACCCAGCCTGCCGAGGATGCCGTGGACGAGGCCGAGACGGGACTGAAGAGCGCGCTGGCGGTGAAGGTGTACGGGCCCGACCTGCACACGCTGCAATCGCTGGGCAAGCGGATCAAGGCGGTGATGGAAAAGGTGCGCGGCATCACCGACATCACGCTGGTGCACGAGCTGGGCCAGCCCAACCTCGCGATCCACATCGACCGCGCCAGGATCGCGCGCTATGGCATCAACGTCGATGACATCAACAACCTGATCGAGGCCGCGATCGGCGGCGATGTCGCGACCGAAGTGGTGCAGGGCGAGAAGCAGTTCGACCTGGTGGTGCGCCTGCTGCCGCAGTACCGCAACAACCCGCAGCAGATCGGCGACATCCCGGTGGCCACGCCGGGCGGGCAGGAGATCCCGCTGAGGGAGCTGGCCAGCATCCGTGTCGAGAACGGCGCGTCGTTCATCTACCGCGAAAACGATTCGCGCTACATCGGCGTGCAATTCTCGGTGCAGGGGCGCGATTTGGCCGGCGCGGTGCAGGACGCGATCCGGCAGGTGGCGCAGGCCGTGAAGCTGCCGCAGGGCTACCGCCTCGACTGGGGCGGCGAATACAAGGAATACACGGCATCCAGCGCGCAGATGCGGGTGATCCTGCCGCTGACCCTGATCCTGATCTTCGGCCTGCTGTTCGTGCTGTACGGCAACTTCAAGTTCCCGTTCATCACGGTGATCGGCGTGCTGCTGTCGGCGCCGGTGGGGGCGGTGTTCGCGATGTGGCTCACCGGCACGCCGTTCTCGGTGGCGTCAGGCATCGGTTTCATCGTGCTGTTCGGCGTGTCGGTGCTGACCGGCGTGGTTTACATTTCCTGCGTCAACGAATTGCGCCTGACCGGCATGGACATCGGCCGCGCGGTGCGCGAAGCCGCGTCGCTGCGGCTGCGGCCGATCGTGATGACCGCGCTGGTCGCGGCGCTGGGTCTGCTGCCCGCCGCGATCGCGCACGGCGTCGGCACCGATTCGCAGCGGCCGTTCGCGCTGGTGATCGTGGCCGGCATGTTGTCGCGCCTCCTGATCGGCATCTTCCTGATGCCCACGCTGTATGCGCTGGTGGCGCGTGACGGCGACCGCCTGCAGGTGTGAGGCGGCCGCAAGCCAGCGACCGGATCGTTCAACGCCGGACCGGACGCTTCTCCAGCTTGCGCTGCAAGGTGCGCCGGTGCATGCGCAGCGCGCGCGCCGTCGCCGAAATGTTGCCGTGGTTGGCGCGCAGCACCTGCTGGATGTGCTCCCATTCGAGCTTGCGCAGCGAAGGCGGGGTTTCCGGCAGCGGCACGGCCGGATCGCCTTGCGGGCCGCGTTCGAGCGCGGCGACGATTTCCTCGACTTCCGCGGGCTTGGCAAGGTAGTGCGTGGCGCCGAGCTTGATCGCCTCGACCGCCGTGGCGATGCTGGCGTAACTGGTCAGCACCACGATCCGCGGCGGAGGACACAGCGCCGCCGCCTGCCGTACCAGCACCAGCCCCGATTCGGCGCCGATCCGCAGGTCGATCAGCGCCAGGCACGGCGGATCCGGCTGCCGCAACCGCGCCGCCGCCGTCGCGACATCAGGCGCGACGGTCACCGCGAAGCCCCGCCGCCGCAATGCCGCGCCCAGCGCGTCGCAGAACGCGTCGTCGTCGTCGACCAGCAGCAGGGTCCTGTTCATGCGCGCAACTCCGCCAGCGGCACCCTCACCTCGACCGCGGTGCCGCCGCCGTGGCGCGGCCGGATCGCCAGACGTCCGCCCAGCCGGTCGATGATTCCCCGGGACAAATACAGGCCCAGGCCATGACCGTCCGCCCGGCCGGTGAAGGGTTCGCTGCCGATGCGCGCGGCCTGTCCGGGTGCGAAGCCGGCACCGCGATCCAGCACGCCGATCGTCAGGACGTCGCCGTTCCAGTCCGCGGTGATCTCGACTTCGCCGGGCGAGGCATGCGCGGCGTTGTCGAACAGGTTCACCAGCGCGCTCGCGAAGCTGCGCTCGGCGACCACGCGCACGCTCGGTGCAGCGGGGTTGATCCGGCATTGCACCCGGACGTTCTCGTGGCGAACGCGCCACGCGTCGATCGTCGCCGCGACGAAGACGGCGAGATCGGTGGCATGCCCGCCCCGTGCGTCGCCGGCGCCCGCGGAAGAGGCCATCGCGAACAGGGCTTCCCGGCAGCGCAGCAATTGGCCGCGCATGGTCTCGAGCTTGCGCCGTGTGGCGTCGCGGTCGCCGGCGTCGAGATCCAGCGCGGCCTCGCCGGCCAGCACCGTCAACGTGCCGAGAGGCGTTCCCAGTTCATGCGCCGTGCTCGCGGCCAGCGCGCCGAGACTGAGCAGCCGCTCGTCGCGCAGCGCCTGCTCGCGCGCACGCGCAAGTTCGCGGTCACGCGCGCGCACGGCGGCAGCCATGCCGGCCACGAAGTGCACGATCAGCACGGTACTCAGCAAGAAGCCAATCCACATGCCAAGGATGTGCAGCGCGAATTCCGAGCTGCCGGTCATGTGCATGCCGGGAAGCGGGCGAAACCATCGCATCAACAGGCTGTACGCCGCGATCGCGGCGGCCGCGACCGACCAGGCCTGCCAGCGTGGCAGCAGTGTTGCCGCGACCGTGGTGGACAGCAGCATCAGCCACACGAAAGGATTGGTGCTGCCGCCGCTGAGGTACAGCAGCAGCGTGAGCGCGGCAAGATCGGCGAGCAGTTGCAGGGCCAGCGGCGCGCCAGCCGGTGAACGGTCGCGCAGCGCCGCCCGCCAGGACAGCAGGCTGGCCGCGAACAGGAAGGCCAGCACGCCCGCCAGCGCCGGGACGGGTACCGGGGCGCCCAGCCAGAAACCCGCAGCGATGATCGCGCCCACCTGACCGGACAGGATGGCGGCATGCAGGAACAGGGTCCGGGCCCGCGTCCGGCCTGCGCGTTCGATGACGGAACCGGCTGACAGGGCGGGTGCGGCGGTGTTCACGGCGATCGGCTCGTGCCTGACCGTCGATTATATCCGTCGCTGGAAGCGGCCATGGCTCGACGCCAAGGGGTGCGACAACTTGCCGCATGCCGCGGCGGAAAACCGCTGATTAGAATCGCCGTGATCGAGGCAACGGGGAAGACCTTTGAAGGCATCGCATGGACGGACAGCCGCCGCGTTGTGCTGCATCCTCGCGATTTCCGGCGCGGCGTCGGCGCACGGCTTCGCGGGCAAGCGGTTTTTCCCGGCCACCCTGAGCATCGACGATTCCTTCGTGTCGCCGGAACTGGATTTCCTGTACGACAACGCCACGCTGCCGGGAGACGGCGGCAAGGTTCATGCGTCCGGTCTCGCGGTGGAATTCGCGAAGCCGTTGACTCGCACGTTCCAGCTCTCGATCGGGGCGGATTACCTGCACCTGCGGCCCGCGGGCGAGGCGGCGGCGAACGGTTTCGACAACGTGGCGGTCGGCGCGAAGTATCAGGTGTTCATTCACCCCGAGGCGGAATCGGCACTGGCGGTGGGCGTGGACCTGGATGTCGGCGGCTCGGGCAGCCGCCGCGTCGGTGCCGAATCGTTCTCCACGATCGCGCCGGCGGTGTTCTACAGCAAGGGCTTCGGCAATGTCTCCGTTCCCTGGCTGCAGCCGCTCGCGGTCACCGCGCAACTGGCGCCGACCTTCCCGACCCGCCACGGCGAACCGCACGAGCTTGCCGGCGGTTTCACGCTGCAGTACAGCCTGCCGTACCTCGAGGATTTCGTGAAGGACACCGGACTCCGGGCGCCTTTCCGCACCATGATCCCGATCATCGAGTTTCCGGTGCGGACCTGCCTCGATCACGGCTGCTCCGGCACGACCACAGGCACGGTCAATCCTGGCGTAATGTGGATCGGCAGGTACCAACAGCTCGGCTTCGAACTGACGGTGCCGGTCAATCACGCCAGCGGCACGCGTGTCGGGTTTCTGTTGCAGTATCACCTCTATCTCGATGACATCATTCCATCATGGTCCGTGCGATGAAGAAGCTTCGCCAATCCGCGCTCGCGGCAATGGCGTTCGTGGCGCTCGCCGCGCCGCCGGTCGCGTTCGCGCACGCGTTTCCCGTCCGTTCGCAACCGCGGGTCGGCGCAACCGGCGCGACCGCGCCGGAGACGGTGAGGATCTGGTTCAACGGCGACCTCGAACCGCTGTTCGACAGGCTGGTGGTGAAAGACCCGGCGGGGAAGGTGGTCAGCCGGGGCAATGCCAGGGTCGATGCGAAGGATCCAACCCTGCTCGAGGTTGCGCTCGATCCGTTGCCCCCCGGCTCCTACCACGTCTATTGGCATGTCACGGCGAGGGACGGGCATTCCACGGAAGGCGACTACACGTTCACGGTGAGCGGCCATTGAAGGCCTGCCGATACCCGCCTGGCACGAGGCCGTCACCGGTTTCGATGTCCTTGCCGTCACCCTGACGGCGGGCGTATTCGCGGCGCGGGCAGGGTTGGTGCCGCGCCGGAACGAAGAAGCGGCGATGCGGGATGCCATGTTGCAGCGTCTCGACGTGCTGGCCGGTGCCGTGCTCGCCATGCTGACCCTGAGCAGCGTGGCGGTGTTGTTCGCGCGCAGCATCGCGATCAGCGGGGAAGCGTTTCCGCAGGTCGCCGGCGTGATCCCGCAGGTACTTGCGCGGACCGATTTCGGAAGGGCGTGGCAGGTGCGCGCCGCGGCGGTGCTGCTGGCGTGGCCGTGCTGGCGATGGTGCCGCCTGCGAGACGGAGGGTCGTCGTGGCTGCCCTGCGTGCTGGCCGCGGTGATTGCGTACAGCCGCAGTGCAACCGGCCACGCGGGAGATCACGGCGAGTTCGCGTTGCCGGTGTGGAACGACTGCCTGCATCTGCTGGCCGCCGGGATCTGGGGCGGCACCATCGTTGCGTACCTGCTGACGGTGCGCCCCGTGCTGCGGCGATTTCCCGGCCGCGCGGACGTTGCTGCGGCGACGGTCGGGCGTTATTCGATGCTGGCGGCGGCCGGGCTCGCGCTGGCCGCGGCGACCGGGATCTGCACTGCATGGCGCCTGCCGGGAAGCTGGCAGGCGTTGTGGACCACCCGCTACGGGATGATCCTCGACGCCAAGCTGCTGCTGGTGGCCGCGATGGCGCTGCTGGGCGCCGGCAACCGCTTTTGTCACGTACCGCGGGTGCTCGCGGCCGCGCGCGGGCACGATCCACGCGGGTGGGCGCAGGCGCTCCGCAGGCTTGCCCTCGCGTCGCTGGCCGAAGCGCTGTTGTGGCTGGCGATCCTTGCGGCGGTTGCGCTGCTGCTGTCCTCGACGCCGCCGGCTTCGATGCCCCCGGTGGTGCATCGCGGTGATTGAGTCCGGCGTTCCGCAACGTCGCCGGCCCCGGGCATCCGTGGCCGGCGGCGCGCCTTGACGGATGCTTCACGCCTTGCAAGCTCGCAGGCTGACTTCCGGCACTCCCGTATTCCGAGGAGCGGGTCTAGCGTCACCGTGTTTGCGCCGAAGGATGACCCTAGATGAGGACTGCCCTGGTTCTTGCGGCTTGCATGGCATTCACCGTCGCCGGCACCGCGTCCGCCGCCGCCACCAAGCCGGCCGGCCCGTTCGCCAATCTGAAGTTCCGCAATCTGGGGCCCGCGGTCTCGGGCGGCCGCGTCAGCACGGTGACCGGGATTCCGGGCAAGCCCGACATCTATTACGTCGGCACCGCCGGCGGCGGCCTGTGGAAGACCACCGACGGCGGCATCAAGTGGGACAACGTGTTCAAGCACGGCGACAGCGCCTCGATCGGCGCGGTCGCGCTGGCGCCCTCGAACACGAATGACATCTGGCTGGGCACCGGCGAGGCCAACCCGCGCAACGACGTGCTGCTGGGGCACGGCGTGTATTTCTCGCCCGACGCGGGCAAGACCTGGCAGTTCAAGGGGCTGAAGGACGCCGGGCTGATTTCCAACATCGTGGTCGATCCGCACGACCCGAACACGGTGTGGGTCGCGGTGCTGGGGGATCCGTGGAAACCCTCGCCCACCCGCGGCGTGTTCATGACCACCGACGGCGGCAGGAACTGGAACAAGGTGCTGTACGTCAACGACACCACCGGCGCCAGCGACATCGAGATCGATCCCTCCAACCCGAAGGTGCTGTACGCGGGGATGTGGACCGAGCAGCGCAAGCCGTGGACGCAGGTCAACGGCAGCACCGACGGCGGCATCTTCAAGTCCACCGACGGCGGCCGCACCTGGAACAAGCTGGGCGGCGGCCTGCCGACCACCGATCCGACCGACCGGGTGAAGATCGCGATCGCGCCTTCGGCGCCGCACACCGTGTACGCCACGATGCCCACGCAGAAGTGCATCCTGTGGGGCAGCACCGATTCGGGCGGTCACTGGCAGTGCATCAGCAACAACCACGAGCTGGCGGTGCGGATGTTCTATTTCAGCTCGATGGCGGTCGCGCCGAACGATCCCAAGACAATTTATTTCAGTTCCTTCAACCTGATGAAGTCCAGCGACGGCGGCAAGACCGCCAAGGTGATCGACCACGGCGTGCACGTTGACCATCACGCGATCTGGATCGATCCGAACAATCCGGAGCGCATCATCCAGGGCAACGACGGCGGTGCCTACGCGAGCGTGAACGGCGGCAAGAGCTGGCGCGCGTTCAACAACCTGCCGATCGAGGAGTTCTACACCGTCGCGATCGCCGACACCAGGCCGTTCGGCGTGTGCGGCGGCATCCAGGACAACAATTCCGCCTGCGGCCCGTCGAACAGCCTCTCGTCCTCGGGCATCTGGGGCGCGGACTGGTGGAATCCGTCCGGCGGCGACGGCACCTACACGGTGCCCGCGCCGTCCGATCCCGCGATCGTGTATGCCGCCTCGCAGACCGGTTTCGCCTCGCGCATCGACACGCGCAACTGGACGCGGAAATTCATCCGGCCGGTGATGACCAGCATGGGCGACACGCCGATCTCGAAGCTGCAATACCGCTTCAACTGGAGCGCGCCGATCGCGGTGTCGCCGACCGATCCGGACACGCTGTATATCGGCGGCAACGTGCTGTTCAAGTCCACCGACGGCGGCGCGAACTGGACCACGATCTCGAAGGATCTCACCCGCGACATCAAGGAACATCAACCCGTCGCGGGCGGCCCGGTGTTCCACGACATCTCCAGCGCGGAGAACAGCGACACCATCCTGTCGATCACGATCGCGCCGACCGATCCCGAGGTGATCTGGGTCGGCACCGACGACGGGCTGGTATGGGTCACCAAGGATGGCGGCGCGAACTGGACCAATGTCTCGGCAGGGCTGCCGCAGACCGTGTCGCTGGGACGCATCACCCAGATCGGCGTGTCGCCGTTCGACGCCGGCAAGGCCTACATCGCGATCGACGGCCACATGCTGGGCGACGAGCATCCGTACGTGCTCAAGACCAGCGACTACGGCGCGCACTGGCAGGGCATCACCAACGGCCTGCCCGACGATTATTCGGCGATCGTGGTGCGCGAAGACCCGAACAGGCAGGGCCTGCTGGCGCTGGGCACGATGCGCGGGCTGTATCTCTCCTTCGACGACGGCGCGCACTGGGAGCCGATGACCGCCAACCTGCCGACGATGGCGGTGTTCGATCTCAAGTTCACCCGATCGCCGCATGATCTGGTGCTGGCGACGCACGGGCGCGGCCTGTGGATCCTCGACAACCTAGAGGCGCTGGAGCAATGGCAGCCGCGGATGGCGAACGAGGCGTTCCATCTGTTCACGGCGTCGCAGGGCGTCGAATGGCAGGAATTCGGCGGCCGCCACATCGGTCCCGCACCGGGCGACTTCACGACGCCCAATCCGCCCGCGGGTCCCGTGATCGCGTATTCGCTGGCGAAGGCGATCAGCGTGCCCAAGGGCTGCGCGGCCGAGGAAAAGCAGGACGAAAACGAATCGGCGCAACGGAACAGCAAGAAGCAGGAACACGCGCCCCCGTTCAACGCATGCAATCCGGTCACGATCACCATCACCGACAGCAGCGGCAAGCCGGTGGCGACGCTGCGCGGCCCGGGCAAGGCCGGCATCAACGACGTTGCCTGGAACATGCGTTACACCGGGGTCGAGTTGCCGAAGTCGATGCGCCCGCCGCGGGAGCACGAGACTCACCAACCCACCGGACCGCTGGCGCTGCCGGGCACCTATCAGGCGGTGGTGAAGGCGGAAGGTCACGGCGACAAGGTCGCGCTGACGGTTACGTCCGATCCGCGCGTCGAAACGCCGATGGACGTGCAGCGCGCGGCGTTCGATGCCGGCATGAAACTGCGCGACGAGGCGGCCGCGGACGTGGCGATGATCGCCCGCACCCACGACATGCTGGAAGCGCTCGACAAGACGCTGGCCGCGACGGCGAACGCCGCCCCCGGAAGCGCGAAAGCCGGCGTACACGCGAGCGCCGTGGCACTGCAGCAAAAACTCGCCGACTTCGCGAAGAACCTCTACGCGCCGAACGTCCAGTACAAGGTGCCGGAAGACGACATCCATGCCATCGCACCTTGGGGCATGAGCTTCCTCGGCCTGTACGGCAACGTGTCGCGGATGGGTCCGGCGCAGGCGCCCAACGCGCGGCAGCGGCAGTACATCGCGCAGCGCGAAGCAGACTTGCAGCCGTTGCTCGACGACTTCAACGGACCGCTGCGTCAGGCCGTCGTCCAGTACAACCAGCAGGCCCAGAAGGCGGGCGTGCAAACCCTGTCGATCGGCGAACCGGTGAAGATCGGCGATCCCAAGCTGCTCGCGTCGGACACGTGAACCGGCGCGCGGTTTGAGCGCGGCCCCTTTGTACGGTAGCATTCCGTACAAAGGAGCCGCCATGAACGCCAACGCCCGACTCGACCTGCGCCTGAGCCCGAAGGACAAGACCCGCATCGCCCGCGCCGCCCGCCTGCGCGGCGTGCCGGTCTCGGTATTCGTGCGCGATGCGGTGTTGCACGAGGCCGACAGCGTGGTGGCAAGTGCGCCCGGTGCCGCACACGGTCGTTCGTCGCTGGTCCGCGCGCGCAAAACCGCCGCGCCGGGAGCCGATCGCTTCGACGGCGTGCGCGGCATCGCACAGGTGAAGTGGCGAACCGAGGAATTGATGGCCTTGTTGCGCAAGCCGGATCGAGCCTGACCCGTGCTGCTGGTGGACACCAATGTCCTGGTGGACGTGCTGGAGGACGATCCGCTCTGGGCCGACTGGTCGATCGCGCAACTTCGCGCACACTCGCGTTCCGGATTGTTCATCAATCCCGTGATTTATGCCGAACTGTCGTTGACGTTCGACTCGGTGGAAGCGCTGGACGACGCGGTGGCGCTGATGTCTCTCGGCCTGCAAGCGTTGCCGCGGCCGGCACTGTTTCTTGCCGGCAAGGCTTTCGTGAAATACCGCCGCAGGGGTGGCAGGGGGAAAAATGTGCTGGCAGATTTTTTCGTCGGTGCGCACGCGGCGGTGCTCGGTTGCGCCATCCTTACCCGTGACACGCGCCGCTATCGCAGCTATTTCCCGACCGTGGGACTGATCTGCCCGGAATCGGCATGAACGCGCAACGCGCCGCCGGGCAAAGGTTGAAACGGGAAGGCAGGGGAGACGCATGCCCGTATTGAACTGGATCGGCAAGGACGCGGTGGCGCGGCACGACGCC
>JAJPHQ010000064.1 GCA_021325195.1 Gammaproteobacteria bacterium
AATGCGCGGCCGCCGCGAATCCGCAGCGGCGGCGTGCCCTCCGCTGCCGTTTCGATCGCGGCACCCATCCGTGCCAGCGGCTCGGTGACGCGCCGCATCGGCCGCCGCGACAGCGAGGGATCGCCGGTGAGCGTCGAATCGAATGCCTGCCCGGCCAGCACGCTGCACAGCAGGCGCATCGCGGTGCCGGCATTGCCGCAATCCAGCGGTCCAGCCGGCGCGCGCAAACCATGCAGCCCCACGCCATGCACGATCCGTTCGCCCGCCGCCGGTGCTTCGATGGGCACGCCCATGCGCCCGAAGATCCGCGCCGTCGCGTGCGTGTCCTCGCCCTCGAGGAAACCGCGGATGTGCGACGTGCCCTCGGCCAGCGAGGCCAGCATGATGGCCCGATGCGAGACCGACTTGTCGCCCGGTACCTGGACGTCGCCGCGCAACGCTGCCGGGGCACGCGCCGAAACCCGGTCGAGCCGCGCGCTCACGGCAAGGCCCTGACCAGCCGTTCGTTCTCGGCGCGTCTGCCGACGCTGATGCGCAGCGTCTGCGGCAGCCCGTAACCGCCCATCGGCCGGACGATCACGCCCCGCTCGAACAGATGCCGTTCGAGAGCGGCGGCATCGCGCCCGAGATCGACCAGCAGGAAATTGGTCTGTGATGGCAGACAGGCGTAACCGCGCTCGGCCAGCCGGTCGTGCAGCCACACGCGTTCGCTGCGGTTGAATTCGTACGTGCGCTGCAGGTGTTCGCGGTCGCCCAGCGCCGCTTCCGCCGCCGCCAGTGCAAGACCGTTGACGTTGAACGATTCACGGAGGCGCTCCAGCACCCCGACCACGCTGGCGTACGCGATCAGGTAACCGACGCGCAACCCCGCCAGCCCGTGCGCCTTGGAAAACGTGCGGGTGACGATCAGGTTGGGATGACGATCGGCCAGGTTCAGCGCGGTGCTCAGGCCCGGCGCATCCACGTATTCGTGATACGCCTCGTCCACCACCACCAGCACGTCCCGCCGCACCGACGCCAGCAACGCGGCCAGCGCCGCATCGTCGAACCAGGTGCCGGTCGGATTGTTGGGGTTGGCGAGATACACGATTCGCGTGTCCTCGCGAACCGCCCCGGC
Source organism: Gammaproteobacteria bacterium (assembly GCA_021325195.1). GTDB lineage: Bacteria > Pseudomonadota > Gammaproteobacteria > Xanthomonadales > Rhodanobacteraceae > 66-474. The sequence continues at coordinate 1,118 of JAJPHQ010000064.1, forward strand.
AATCGCCACGGGGTCGTGGCCGAACGGCGCCGCCGGATGTTCGCGCGGCAGCGCGGGCACGCACAGCGCCTGCGCACCGGTCGCCGCCGCCGCGATCGGAAACACCGCGAAGCCATGCTGCGAATACACGATCGAATGTTCCGGATCGGCGAAACACTGCGCCAGCAGCATCAGCAGTTCGTGCGAGCCGTTGCCGAGCGCGATCCGGTCGGCCGCGACCCGCAGGTGTCCGGCGAGCGCGGCCTTCAGCGCGGCGCCGCGCGGGTCGGGATAACGAAAGACCTCTGACGCCGCCGCGCGGATGGCCTCCAGCGCGCGCGGCGAGGGGCCCAGCGGATTTTCGTTGGAACCGAGCTCGGCGATCTGCGCGCCGAAGCGCCGGCGCAGCGCCGGCAGGTCGTGGCCCGGATCGTAGGCGCGCAGCCTGGCGATGGCGGCATTGGCCAGCCGCGCCGCGTCGAACGGGGTATTCATGGCATCCCGCGAAAGTGCCCGCTCATCCATGCCGCTTCGCAAAATCGGCCATGAAATCGCACAAGGCACGCACCGCCTCGAGCGGCGTCGCGTTGTAGATCGACGCGCGCATGCCGCCGACCGCGCGGTGGCCCTTCAGCGCCAGCAAGCCGGCGTCCTCCGATTCGCGCAGGAAGACCGCATCGAGCGAGGGATCGTGCAGCGTGAACGGCACGTTCATCCGCGAGCGCACGGCCGGTTCGACAGGGTTCTTGTAAAAGCCGCCGGAACCGTCGATGACGCCGTACAGCAGGTCGGCCTTGGCACGGTTGCGGCGTTCCATTTCGGCAGGACCGCCCTGCTCCTTCAGCCACCGGAAGGTCAGGCCGGCGAGATGCCAGCCCCAGGTGTTGGGCGTGTTGAGCATCGAGTGCGCCGCCGCATGCTCGGCGTAACGGAAGATCTTCGGCAGCGGGCGCGGAGTCCGCTGCAGCAGGTCCTCGCGGACGATCATCACCACCAGCCCGGACGGGCCGATGTTTTTCTGCGCGCCGGCGTAGATCACCCCGAAGCGCGACACGTCAAGCGGCCGCGACAGGATGTCCGAGGACATGTCGGCGATCAGCGGCACCCCGCCCGTGTCCGGAATGGCGGGAAATTCGACGCCGTGGATGGTCTCGTTGGTGGTGATGTGCACGTACGCGGCGTGCGCGTCGAGATCCCACGACTCGCGCGGCGGGATCGACGTGTAGTTCGAGGTCGCCGAACTTGCCGCGACGTGCGGTCTCGAATACACAGCGGCTTCCGTCACCGCCTTCTCGCCCCAGTGGCCGGTCACCACGTAATCCGCACGCTGGCCGTCGGCGCAAAGATTCATCGGGATCTGCGCGAAATGCTGGGTGGCGCCGCCCTGCAGGAACAGCACCGCGTAATTCGCCGGGATCGCGAGCAGATCCCGGAGGTCCTGCTCGGCGCGCGCGGCCATCGCCTCGAAGGCCTTGCCGCGATGGCTGACCTCCATCACCGAGGCACGCGCGCCGTTCCACTCCAGCAACTCGGCTTGTGCGCGGCGCAGCACCGCTTCCGGCAGCGCGGCGGGGCCGGCGCTGAAGTTCCAGGCTCGTGTCATGTCGGGTTTTCCGTCGGGCATGGCTGCATTATCGCGGCACATGCGGCTGGTTGAAAAAGTACCCTCCGGCACCCTTTCAGCGCCGCGAGTCGGGCATGGTCGGGGCTCGTTCGCGGCAGGCCATCCGTGGGTTGACGCCAGAAAAGGATGCGGCCGCCGGAAATCACCAGCGGTAATACAGCAGCAGCGCGATGATCGCGGCCAGCGCGGCGGCCGCGGCGATCAGCCACCAGATCTCCGCGTGCGGCGCCTCTTCCGTTGCCGGTGCCGACGCGGTTACGAGCGGTTCGACCGGCGGCGGGATGCGCGCAGCCGCTGCGGCGCGCTGCAGACCGGGCGCCTCGACCACCAGCCGTTGTTCGCCCAGCACGATCTGGTCGCCGTTCGCAAGCCAGGCTCGCGAACAGTTCCATCCGTTCACCTGCGCCTTGGTCCGCCCCGCTTCGAGCAGCAGGCCGCCGTCCGTCGGCGAAATGAAACATGCCGAATCGGCGAACGGCCGGCCGCTGCCCAGCACCCGCCGCTGGCCGACCGGCAGCAACCTTCCCGAACCCGGACCCGACACGATCCTGAGCCCGGCACGCGCTGTCTCGTCACCCGCTCCCGTTTCCGCCGGTCCCGCATCGGGCGGCGGACGATCGGCCGTCAACAGCAGCTTGCTCTCGCCGAGATGGACGACGTCACCGTGACGCAGCAGTGCGCGTTCGCGCACCGGGCGCGCGTTGACGTACACGCGCTGGCAGCCCGGCAGCACCTTCAAGACCAGGCCGCGCCGGCCGTCACCGTCGACGACCAGATGCTGCGCATCGACCCCCGGGTCGGTCAGCACGACATCGTTGTCGCCGCCGCTGCCGATCCGCACCGGCCCGTTTCCGCATGCAACGGGTTCGCGGCTGGGGTGAACGAAAACGATGCGCATGGCCGGTCCGTGACGAAGGCCGACAATGTAGCATGGGGACTCGTTTTCCGAGGCCGCCGCATGTCCGTCATCGAGATCCGTCATCCGCACAAGCTGGGCCCGGAACGCGCCCGCGCGGTCATCGACGAACTCGCTGCAGGGCTGGCGCGCAGGTTCTCGCTGCACGGCATGAACTGGACCGGTGACACCCTGCACTTCCGTGGCAAGGGCGCCGAGGGCCTGATCGCGGTCGGTGGCGACGACGTGCACGTGCGGGTGAAGCTGGGCGGCATGCTGGGCCTGATGCGTCCGCTGATCGAATCGGAAATCCTCCGCGAACTGTCCGAACGGCTGGCCTGATCCGCCGCGTGCTTTCGCGCGCGCCCCGGCCGTGGCAGAATGCGCGACTTCACGGCTCGCGCCGTACGGGGCATATGGCCAAAGACGACGTCATCGAAATGGAGGGCACGGTGCTGGAAACCCTGCCCAACACCATGTTCCGCGTGCAGCTCGAAAACGGGCACGTGGTCACCGCGCATATCTCCGGCCGGATGCGCAAGCACTACATCCGCATCCTCACCGGCGACAAGGTCAAGGTGGAGATGACGCCCTACGACCTCACCAAGGGGCGCATCACTTACCGCATGAAGTGAGTGCAGGATGCACTCACCCCGTGCAGCACAGGGACGTGCGCCGACACGGGGTCCGGTTTCAGTGATTTGAAGTCATCCTGGACAGCACATGGATGTGCGTCGATCCGGGATCCAGCGCCGCGATGCTTGGCGTGGGCCAACAAAACGGCCGCCGGGGCCGCCGTTTTTCTCGACGCGGGAAAACCGATGTCGTGGCGGTCATTCAACCACCGCCGGCAATTTCTCCGCGGCTTCGGTTTCGACGGCGAGATCGCCGTCCTTGACACCCAGATTGACCCTGCCGCCCTCGGCCAGCTTGCCGAACAGCAGTTCGTCGGCGATCGCGCGCTTGACCTTGTCCTGGATCAGCCGCGCCATCGGGCGTGCCCCCATCTGCGGGTCGAAGCCGTGCTCGGCCAGCCAGCGCCGGGCCTCCGAAGCGACGTTCAGCGAGACGTGCTTCTCCAGCAGTTGCGTCTCCAGCTCGATCAGGAACTTGTCCACCACCCGCAGGATGTGCTCGAAGTCCAGCGGCCTGAACTGCACGATCGCGTCGATGCGGTTGCGGAACTCCGGACTGAAGGTGCGGCGCAGCACTTCCATCGCGTCGGTGGCGTGCGACTGCTCGACGAAGCCGATGCTGCGGCGGGCCGCCTGCTGCGCCCCGGCATTGGTGGTCATCACCACGATCGCGTTCCGGAAGTTGGCTTCGCGGCCGTTGGTATCGGTCAGCGCGCCGTGATCCATCACCTGCAGCAGCACGTTGAAGAGATCCGGATGCGCCTTCTCGATCTCGTCCAGCAGCAGCACGCAGTGCGGATGCTTGACCACCGCGTCGGTGAGCAGGCCGCCCTGGTCGAAGCCGACGTAACCCGGCGGCGCGCCGATCAGGCGCGACACCGAATGCGGCTCCATGTATTCGGACATGTCGAAGCGCACCAGTTCGATGCCGAGCTGCAGCGCAAGCTGCCGGGTGACCTCGGTCTTGCCGACACCGGTGGGACCGGCGAACAGGAAGCAGCCGATCGGCTTGTTGGGATCGCCCAGCCCCGAACGCGCCATCTTGATCGCCGACGCCAGCGTGTCGATGGCCTGGTCCTGGCCGAAGATCACCATCTTGAGGTTGCGGTCCAGATTCTTCAGCACGTCGCGGTCGGACGCCGACACCTGCTTCTGCGGGATCCGCGCCATCCGGGCCACGATGAACTCGACCTCGCCCACGTCGACCTTGCCGGTGCGTTCGTTCTCGGGCAGCAGGCGCTGGCGCGCGCCGGCCTCGTCGATCACGTCGATGGCCTTGTCCGGCAGCAGCCGGTCGGGGATGTGCTTGACCGAAAGATCCACCGCGGCCTTCAGCGCCTCGTCGGTGTAGGTGACGCTGTGGTGTTCCTCGAAGCGCGTCTTCAGGCCCTTCAGGATCTCGATGCTGTCGGCTACCGAGGGTTCCACCACGTCGATCTTCTGGAAACGCCGTGCCAGCGCGCGGTCCTTCTCGAACACGCCCCGGAATTCCTGGAACGTCGTCGAGCCGATGCAACGGAGTTCGCCCGAGGCCAGCATGGGCTTGATCAGGTTGGAAGCGTCCATGGTGCCGCCCGAGGCCGAGCCTGCACCGATGATGGTATGGATCTCGTCGATGAACAGGATCGCCTTGGAGTCCTTCTTCAACTGCGCGATCACGGCCTTCAGGCGCTTCTCGAAGTCGCCGCGGTACTTGGTGCCCGCGACCAGGGCGCCGAGGTCCAGCGCCCAGATGGTGCAGTCCTCCAGCACCTCCGGCACCTTGCCTTCCACGATCCGCCGCGCCAGACCCTCGGCCAGAGCGGTCTTGCCCACGCCGGATTCGCCCACGTACAGCGGATTGTTCTTGCGGCGGCGGCACAACACCTGGATGGTGCGCTCGATTTCCTCGTCGCGGCCGATCAGCGGATCGATCTTGCCCTGCTCCGCAAGCGCGTTGAGGTTGGTGGCGTATTCGGAAAGGGCGTTGTCCTTGCCTTCCGGCTCGCTCTCGGTACCCGATTCGCCGGATGCCGGCGCGGCTTCGGCGTCGTGGCCGATCTTGGCGATGCCGTGCGAGACGTAGTTGACCACGTCCAGGCGCGTCACTTCCTGCTGGTGCAGGAAATACACCGCGTGCGAATCCTTCTCGCCGAAGATCGCGACCAGCACGTTGGCGCCGCTCACTTCCTTGCGGCCGGAAGACTGCACGTGGTACACGGCGCGCTGCAGCACGCGCTGGAAGCCCAGCGTCGGCTGGGTGTCGCGCTCGTCGCCCGCAGGCAGCACCGGCACCGTCTCGGTGATGATCGAGCGCAGATCCTTGGCCAGCTTGTCCAGGTCCGCGCCGCAGCCGCGCAGCACCGCGGCCGCGGTCGGGTTCTCCAGCAGCGCCAGCAGCAGGTGCTCCACGGTCATGAACTCGTGGCGCTGTTCGCGGGCCTCCTTGTAGCACTGGCCGATGGTGAATTCGAGGTCCTTGCTGAACATCTTGTGGTCTCGCTGTCGTGGGCGCGTCCCTGTGCCGGGGATCGTCGCCGCGCTGCAGGTGCGCGGCGACCTCGATATGGGGGCGGTTACAGTTTTTCCATGGTGCACAGCAACGGATGCTGGTGCACCCGCGAGAACTCGTTCACCTGCGTCACCTTGCTTTCTGCGACCTCGCGGCTGAATACGCCGCAAACGCCCTTGCCGCGGGTGTGCACGTGCAGCATCACCTGGGTGGCGCGTTCGCGGTTCATGTTGAAAAAGGTTTCCAGCACCACCACCACGAATTCCATCGGGGTGTAGTCGTCGTTGAGCAGGACCACCTGGTACAACGGCGGCCGTGCGGTTTCCGGGCGGCCGGTCTCCACGACCACGCCCTGCTCGTGCTCCTGCCCGGTGTCGGTTTTTTGGGTCGGTGCCATGATCGGAACGGGGTTGGATCCGAGTATAAGCCGGAGCGCATGCTTGTGGTGTGCCAAAAGGCAGTACCCCGCGCCGCGCCGTCATCGAAGATGGTGGCAGAATGCAAGAATTTCGAGTGCAGACCAGCATGGACGACATTCCGGCCGGACCCGCGCAAGCGGACATCTGGCGCCCGCACGTGACGGTCGCCAGCGTGGTGGCCGACGGCGGCCGTTTCCTGATGGTCGAGGAAGTCATCCGCGGCGAGCACCGCTTCAACCAGCCGGCCGGCCATCTCGACCCGGCGGAAACCCTGCTGGAAGCAGCGCGCCGCGAAACGCTGGAAGAAACCGGCTGGGACATCGAACTGGATTGCCTGATCGGCGTGCAGCAGTGGCACAGTCCCGTGCACGACAGCCACATCGTGCGCTTCGCCTTCGCCGGTCGTCCCCTGCGCCATCATCCCGACCGTCCGCTGGACCAGGGCATCCAGCGGGCCCTGTGGCTGACGTACGAGGAAATCGCCGCACTGGGCGACCGCCTGCGCAGCCCGCTGGTGCTGACCACCCTGCACGACTGGCTGGCCGGGCAGCGATTCCCGCTGACCGCCCTGCGCTCGCTGCTGCCGGCGCGCGGAGGCTGACCATGCGGGTGACGGTGGGCATGTCGGGCGGGGTTGATTCCTCGGTGGCGGCACTGCTGCTGAAACGCGCAGGTCACGAGGTGTCCGGCCTGTTCATGCGGAACTGGGAGGACGATGATTTCGACTCCAACTGCCGCGCCGACGACGACCGCAGGGACGCGCTGGCGGTGTGCGCGCGGATCGGCATCCCGTTCCGCGACGCCGACTTCGCGGCCGAATACCGCGAGCGGGTGTTCGCGCATTTCCTCGACGAATACCGGAACGGCCGGACACCCAATCCCGACGTGCTGTGCAACCGCGAGATCAAGTTCGGCTCGTTCCTGGCCGCGGCGCGCCAGTCCGGAGCGGAGAAGATCGCGACCGGCCACTACGCACGCAGCACGTTCGCGGACGGCTGCTGGAAGCTGCTGCGGGCGCGTGACCACGGCAAGGACCAGACCTATTTCCTGCACGCGCTCGATCAGGAACAGCTGGGCGCTTCGCTGTTCCCGCTCGGCGACCTGCACAAGAGCGAGGTACGCGGGCTCGCGCGCGAAGCGGGGCTGCCGGTGCATGCGAAGAAGGATTCCACCGGCATCTGCTTCATCGGCGAACGGGATTTCCGCGCGTTTCTTGCGAGGTACCTTCCCGCACGGCCGGGCGAACTGCGCACGCCGGAAGGCAGGGTGCTGGGCGAGCATCGCGGCGCGATGTATTACACGCCCGGCCAGCGCGAGGGGCTGGGCATCGGCGGCCGCGCGAAGGGAGACGGCGCGCCGTGGTACGTGATCGGCAAGGACGTCGCGCGCAACATCGTGTACGTCGCGCAGGGCCACGACAATCCCTGGCTGATGTCGCGGGAACTCGTCGCCCGCGACGTGCGCTGGATCGCCGGCGTGCCGCCGGCCGCGCGCTTCCGCTGCACCGCGATGACCCGCTACCGCCAGCCGCCGCAGGACTGCGAAGTGCTGGTCGAAGGCGACCGCTGCACGCTGCGCTTCGATGCGCCGCAACGCGCGGTCGCGCCCGGACAGTCGGCGGTGTTGTACGCAGGCAGCGAATGCCTGGGCGGCGGCGTGATCGAAGGCACCGACGCGCCGGCCGTGCGGGAGCTTGCGGCATGAACGAGGCACGCGTGCTCGCGCTGGCCGGCGTGTTCCAGGCGGCGTCGCTGGTGCGCAGCCTTGCGCGCGAAGGAGACTGCGACGGCGACGCGCTGACAACCTGCATCGCCAGCGTGTTCAAGCTGGAATCGGACAGCGCCGCGGACGTGTTCGGCGGCAGCGAGCACCTGCGCACCGGACTGCGCGTGCTGGTCGAGCAGGTCGAAGGCAGGCAACGCGATTCCGCCCTGCTGGGGGTGGTCGCCAACGTGCTGCGGCTGGAACGCAGCCTCGCCCGGGATTCTGCCGCCAACCGCAGGCTCGAAGAGGGCCTGAACGGCATGCAGCGCCAGTTGCTGCATTTCGAACCGATCCACCCCACGATCCTCGCGCGCCTGGCCGATCTCTACTGCTCCTGCCTGTCCGGGCTGCGCCCCCGGATCATCGTGGTCGGCAACCCGCTCTACCTGCAGCAACCCGTGCAGGCGCAACGCATCCGCGCGCTGCTGCTGGCTGCGGTGCGCGCCGCCGTGCTGTGGCGTCAGCTCGGCGGACGGCGCTGGCAACTGCTGCTGCGTCCGCGCCGCGAAGCGATGGTCGCGCGGGGCATGCTCACGGCGTCGGCGCTGCGCGGTTGACGCCAGACATGCCAAAACCATCGAGTGCTTTTCGCTCGTCATCCCGTCAAAAGCCGGGATCCGGAATCTCTCAAATGGCCGTCAACGAAGCAAGCTTCCTCAGCGCCGTACATCACGCCGAGGAGCACAGCTGATCACGCGAGCAAGGCGCGCATGTCCGAGCACAAGAACGTGCGCGTTCGCGCCGGCGCGTGATCAGCGAGCATCGCCGGGAAATCGAGCCGACACGATCTCGGCGAGATCGTCAGGTCGCGCGCCATGGTTTTGGCTGCTTTTGCCGAAACAAAAACAGCCGGCGCGTCCGGAGACGCGCGGAATCAAGACATGGATGTCGAAACATCAACAGCAAAGGCCGTGGATTCCGGATCGCCGCGCAGCCTGCCCCGGACTTGATCCGGGGCGGCGTCCGGAATGACGACAGGGTATCAGCCTGACTGCCCGCCGCCGCGAAAGACCCGCTCGCGCAGGCGCTCGTCCTCGTGGTAGTGGGTGTACGGTTTCAAGAGATCGTAGCGGGTGACCATGCCGAGCAGTCTGCGCCGGTCCGCATCGACCACCGGAATGCGTTCCAGCTTTTCGACCGCGCAGCGGATCGCGACGCTCTGGCAGCTTTCGTCGGGAAACGCGACCACCGGCTCGTCGGTCATCAGTTCGGACAGCTTGCGCCCACCCTCGGGATCGCGCTCGCTGAGCCGCGCGATTTCCTGGCGGGTGATCACGCCCAGCAGGCCGCGCTGCGGGTCGACCACCGGATACGCGCGGAACTTCTGGTCGCGCCCGAAGTAGCGGTTGGCGGCCTCGCGCAGGGTCAGGTCGGCGGGCACCGTCATGATCTCGATGCTCATCACGTCCTTGACGGGCGTGAGTTCCAGCCGGTTGACCGAGTATTCGCGGAATACCGAGAACCCGCGCCTTGCGACTTTCTCGGTCAAGATCGAGCGTTTCATCAGGAACACGCTGGAGCCGTACGCCACGATGCAGGCCACCAGCAGCGCGGGCAGCGCGCTGGCGTTGCGGGTCAGCTCCAGCGCGAACAGGATCGCGGTGAACGGCATACGCATCATCCCGGCCAGGATCGCGCACATGCCCAGCAGCGGCCACAGCAGGTGCGGTTCGGGAAACACCATCGCCTCCAGACCGCCCAGCCCCGCGCCCAGCGCCAGCAGCGGGGCCAGCACGCCGCCCGAGGTGCCCGAGCCGAGGTAGATCACCCACATCAGCGACTTCACCACCATGAACACCAGGATCGCGGTGCCGACCAGCTTGCCGGTCAGCAACTGGTCGATCACGCCGTAGCCCACTCCGAGCGCCTGCGGTTCGATCAGCCCGCCGATGCCCACCGCGAGCGCGCCGATCGCCGGCCACCACATCCAGTGCACCGGCAGCTTGTGGAAGCCGTCCTCGACGCGGTACACCACCGCGGTGATCAGGGTCGCGAACAGGCCGGCGAACAGTCCGCACACCACG
>JAJPHQ010000024.1 GCA_021325195.1 Gammaproteobacteria bacterium
CCGTCGGGATTGCGCGTCTCGATGCAGAACAGCGCGAGGCCGTCGGCGCCTTCCGGATTGCCGAGCGGGCGCGCCAGCGCCAGCGCGATCTCCGCGTTGATCGCGGATGTGAACCACTTGCGGCCGGTCAGGCGCCACGTGCCCTCCGGATCGCGGCGCGCCACGGTCTCGCTGCCGGAAACGTCCGAGCCGCCGGTGTTTTCGGTCATCCACTGGCCGCTGATCCGGAACGTCGCGGGATCTCGGCTCAGCAGATGCGGCAGGATGCGGTCGCGCAGCGGGATGTTCGGCGCGTCGCGCAGCGCGGTCGCCACGCCGTCGCTCATCGCCAGCGGGCAGGAATAGAACGCGCTGGCGGCATGGTAGAGATACACCTTGACGAACTGCCGGACGCGGGCGAATTCGCCGAACGACTTGTCGTGACCGTCCGCGACCAACCCGTGCCTCGCGGCGATCGCGGGGCCTTCGCGCCAGGTTTCGGTCAGCTCGATCCGGTCGATCCGGTTGCCCCAGGCGTCCCAGTTGGTCAACACCGGTTCGCCGGGCACGGAAGTGACCTGCCTCGCGTAGGCGTGCAGCGCGTAGTCGCCGAGCGCCTCGAAATCCGCTTCCGCCGCGCGCCACTGCGCCTCCGGCAGCACGCGCGCCAGCGACGACTGCAGCACGCGGTCGCCGCGGTACGGATCGGGCAGTTGCGGCGCAGCTTGCACGAAACTCATGTGGATTCCGGCCTTGAGCCCCTCTCCCTTTGGGAGAGGGGTGGGGGTGAGGGTCCGGAGCTGTCAAGAGCTGACATGGCGTTGGTGTCAGGTGTTGTGGCGCAGCGTAGAACCGTACCCTCACCCGACGCTACGCGCCACCACGGAGATCTTGGCCATGGACGGCGTCCCTTCCCGGAGGGAGAGGGACTGACCGTGGGCCGCGTCCGCTCCTCGCGTAGACGCCCAGTGCAGTCACCACCATCAGCGCGAAGAGGATTTCCAGCAGCGCGGGCAGGCGTTCCGCAGGCGAGGTCCACATTTCGGCGACACCGTGGCAGAAATAGAACAGACTCAGCATCCCGACCCACAGCAGCGCACGTATGGGACGCCGCAGGGCAAAAAGCGGCAGCGCCAGCGGAATCACCGTGATCGCCAGTGCCAGCGCGACCGGCATCCGTTCCGGCGGCATCCACCACGCGTGCCACGCGACCTGCAGCAGTGCCAATCCGGTCCATGCCGCGAAACCGATGCGCCGATGCAGCGTCGCGTTCATGAACCGGCCGCCAGACGCCGCGCGACATCCGCGACGCGCCGGCCCAGCGCGCGCGCCAGCATGCGTTCCTCGTCGCTGACCGGATTGTTGCCCTCGTCGCCGCTGACGTGGCCGGCGCCGTACGGCGTGCCGCCGCCGCGCGTGGTGTGCAGGGCGGATTCGGTGAACGGCAGGCCCACCACGATCATGCCGTGGTGCAGCAGCGGCAGCAGCATCGACAACAGGGTCGATTCCTGTCCGCCGTGCAGCGTGGAGGTCGAGGTGAACACCGCGCAGGGCTTGCCGACCAGCGCGCCCGACGCCCATTCCGCGCCGGTGGAATCGAGAAAGTGCTTCAGTGGCGCGGCCATGTTGCCGAAGCGGGTGGGGCTGCCCAGGATCAGGCCCGCGCATTCGTGCAGGTCGCGCAATTCCGCGTACGGCGCGCCCTCGCCGGGCACCGGCGGCTGCACGGCCTGGGTCACCGGCGCGACCGGGGGCACCTGCCGGATCCGCGCGCGCACGCCTTCGATTTCCTCGACGCCGCGCGCGACCAGCCGCGCGAGTTGCGCGACGTGGCCGGTGCGGCTGTAGTAAAGGACCAGGATTTCCATGCCTCGCGGGTTTTCCTTTGTCGCGGGATTGCACTAGCCTCGCCACGTGAGCCGCCTGACCGCCCTCGACCTGAACCAGCGCCGCGAACGCCTGCGTGCGTTCGCCCGGTTCCTGTGGCGGCGCTTCCGCGACGACAAGTGTTTCGAGACCGCCGGCGCGTTGTCCTTCACCAGCCTGTTCGCGATCGTGCCGCTGCTGGCGGCGGTGTTCGCGATCCTGTCGGCGTTTCCGGTGTTCGCCGGGCTGCGCGACCACGTTTCCGAATTCATCTTCCGGCATTTCGTGCCGGCCGCCGGCCGGACCGTGCAAGGATACCTGCTCCAGTTCGCCGGCAACGCCAGCCGCCTCACCGCCGCGGGCATCCTGGTACTGCTGGCGAGCGCGCTGATGATGATGTCCAGCATCGAGGACCGCTTCAACCGGATCTGGCGCGTGCCGTCGCCGCGCAAGGGCAGCGCGCGGTTTCTGATGTACTGGGCCGCGCTGACGCTGGGGCCGCTGCTGATCGCGGCGGGCATCGGCGCCAGCTCGTGGGTCTATGCGCAGCCGCTGTGGCGCGGCGTCGCCTCCCGCGGCCTGCCGGGCCTGCGGCTGTGGGCGCTGGCGCCGTTCCTGATCAACGGGTTCGGGCTGGCGCTGCTGTACCAGCTCGTGCCGAACTGCCGGGTACGCTGGCGCGACGCGATCGCCGGCGCGCTGCTCGCCGCGGTGCTGTTCGAGCTGGCGCGCAAGGGCTTCGTGCTGTACGTGCAGGGCATTGCGAATTACAGCGCGATCTACGGCGCGCTGGCCGCGATCCCGATCTTCCTGATCTGGGTGTACCTGTCGTGGGTGATCGTGCTGCTGGGCGCGACGTTCACCGCGGCGCTGACCGCATTCGACTACCGGCGCGAGGACGAACTGCTGCCGCCCGGTTGCGAATTCGTGGGCCTGCTGCGCGTGCTGCAGCATTTCACCGCCGCGCAACGCGAAGGTGCGGGCGTGCGCGAGAGCGAGGTCATGCAGCGCGAGCGTTTCCTGACCGCGGACCTGTTGCAGCGCTATCTGGGCGACCTGCGCCGCGCGGGCCTGATCCGCCGGACCGAAGCGGGCGACTGGGTGCTGGCGCGCGATCTCGCCAGGGTCTCGCTGGACGACCTGCTGCGCACCGGCGGCTACCGGCTGCCGCCGGACGCGCTGTCATTGCAGCGGGCTTCCGCCGGTCTCATGCCCGAGGCGCGGGTGGCGCTGCAGCGCGCGGAAGCCGGGCTGCGCACGCAACTGGCCGTGCCGCTGCATACGCTGTTCGCAGCGTCCACACCGGGCCGCACACCATCTTCCGAGGAGCATCCTTCGTGAACATTTTCGTGTCACGCCGATTCCCGGCTTTCGTGATGCTTGCGCTGGGCCTTGTCGCAGCCGCGGCCGCGGCGCAGACCCCGGCCTTATCCGGCAAACCGGCGCTGGTCGTCGCCACGCTGGACGGCAGGACCTTCGACCTCTCCGCCCAGCGCGGCAAGTGGGTGATCGTGAATTTCTGGGCGACGTGGTGTTCGCCGTGCGTGGGCGAGATGCCGGCGATCTCGAAGTTCGTCGCCACGCACAAGAACGTCACGGCGATCGGCCTGGCCTGGGACGACAGCGATCATCAGGACCTGCTGGCATTCGCCAAGAAGCATCCGGTCGATTACCCGCTGGCGCAGATCGGCATGCAGCACACGCCCGCCGGTTTCGAGACACCGCAGGCGCTGCCGACCACCTACCTGATCGCGCCCGACGGACATGTCGTGAAGCACTTCCTCGGCCCGGTGGATGCCGCGCTGCTGTCGCAGGCGATCGCGGCGGCGCAGGCCAAGACCGCGCGGTGAGACATGGCCTGCGCGCGCTTCATCGTCCGCGGCCGGGTGCAGGGCGTGTTCTTCCGCGCGTCGGCGCGTGAACAGGCGCTGCGGCTGGGCCTGAGCGGGCGCGCGGTGAATCTCGCCGACGGCAGTGTCGAAGTCGTCGCCTGCGGCAGCGAGGAAGCGCTGGCGCAACTCGAACGCTGGCTGCACGCCGGGCCGCCGTCGGCGCGCGTGGAGTCGGTGAGGCGCGAGGCATTGCCCGATCAGGCGCTGCGCGGTTTCAGCACCGGCTGACGCGTGGCGGCGAGGGAGCGCGGCGAAGTCCTGAGCGCACGGTCCGGATTCCAGTGCCCATACACCTCGATCCGGGCTGCGGCGCAACGCTCAAACCGGCGCCTGTTCGGGGAACTGCTGCGCGCCGTCGAGGATGTCGAACCACTCGGCCTTGTGCGCGGTGAAGATGTGACGGCTCGGCTTGCCTTCCACCGGCGTGTCCAGCGTGCCCAGCCGCAGGCGCAGCATGTCCGGCATTGCGTCGCGGCGGCTGTACAGCGGTGAACCGCAGCGGCCGCAGAACACGCGGTGCACGCCGGGCGAGGATTCGAATTCCGCCAGCGCGTCCTGTCCCGCAAGCAGGTGCAGGTCCTTGCGGGCGACCGGCGCCACCGCGTTGAACGCCGAGCCCGTGGCCTTGCGGCATTTCCGGCAATGGCACAGCACGATCGAACCCAGTTCGCCCCGCACCTCGTAGCGCACGCCACCACAGAGACAACTGCCCGAGTGCATGATGGTTTCCTCGCAAAAAAAGCCATTGTACGCGCGGCAAACCGTGCGACCCGCGTTGCCGGAGCCTGCGTGCAGGCGGGAACGGCATCGGCGACATGCCTTGACTGCGGGCGCCGCCAGCGCGCGTGACAGGCGAAGCTGGCCCGAAAGGGCGAGCGCCGTGGATGACGCGAGTCATGGCATGCCGTGCTGCTTCGAACGCCCGTGCGAGGGTGCACGGGCAGGCGCGGTCCGCGGGTGGCCTGCTTGCCCGATCCTCGTTGCGGGCAGGCCCGCTCCGGGCTTGTCGAAGGACTTGCTCCCTCACGCCGCGAGCGATCAATGCTCGCCGAGCCGGGGCAGCAGCCCCACCAGATTGCACGGCCGCGTGCGTGCATCCAGTTGCGCGCGCAGCAGCTTTTCCCACGCGGTTTTGCACGCCGATGTCGAACCGGGCAAAGCGAAGATAAAAGTCTGGTTGGACAGCCCCGCGAACGCGCGCGACTGCAGACTCGACGTGCCGATTTCCCCGAAGCTGACCGCGCGGAACAGTTCGCCGAAACCCGGCATCTCCTTGTCCAGCAGCGGCAGCACCGCCTCGGGCGTGGAGTCGCGGCCGGTGAAGCCCGTGCCGCCGGTGATCAGCACACCGTGCACCATGGGGTCGGCGATCCACGCCGCGACCTGCGCGCGGATCGCGTAGCGGTCGTCGCGCAGGATTTTTCTTTCGTGCAGATGGTGTCCGGCTCCGGTCAGCGCCGACACCAGATAGTCGCCCGACGTGTCGTCGGCCGCCGTGCGCGTATCCGACACGGTCAGCACGCACAGATTCAGCGGAACGAATTGGTCTTTCGCAGTCATTGCAGAAGCTTACTCTGGCTGTCTTGCGCCGGTGTGCAGCGCGATCGTTTGCGGTGGCAGGCCCTTGCGTTGGCGTTCGGCCATTTCGCACAGCAGCGCGGCAAAATCGCGCGCGTAGGCGCGCATGTCGAACAGGCCGGAGGTTTCGCGCTGCTTCGCCAGCCGTTCGTGCAGCGCAGCCAGCACCGAACGGTCGTTGCCGTAGCGCGCGGCGGTGGCGACGAAGGCGTCGTCGTCGCGCGCGATCAGCTCCGGCATCCCGAGATGGTGGTTGAGGCTTGCCGCCACGCGGGAGGCGAAGGTTTCGCCGGGGCGGGTCAGCACCGGGCAGCCGGCCCAGATCGCGTCGGACGCGGTGGTGTGCGCGTTGTACGGGTTGGTGTCGAGGAACAGGTCGGCCAGCCGGTAGCGCGCGAGGTGCTGCAGGTGCGGCAGCGAGGGCGAGAACACCAGCCGCTGCGGATCGACGCCGTGCGCCCGCGCGGCCTCGCGCAGCCGTGCGTCGGCGTCGCGGCCGGCGGTCAGCAGCCACAGCACGCTGCCGGGTACCTCGCGCAGCACCGCGCACATCCGCGCAAAACTGGCTGCGTTCAATTTCCACGGGTTGTTGAAGCTGGCGAACACCACGGCATCGCCGGGCAGGCCGAACGCCGCGCGCGGCGGTGACGGACCGATCGTGCGCGCGGGATCGGAGGTCTGGTAGCAGCGCGGCAGGTACGCGATCGCCTCGGAATAGAAAGCTTGCAGCGGTTCCGGAATCAGCGCACGGTCGGCGATCAGGTAGTCGATGAACGCCGCGCCGGAGGTGCCGGGATAGGCCAGCCAGCTCACCTGCACGGGCGCGGGGCGCAGCGCCAGCACCTCCGGCACGCCGCCCGCGCACCAGCCGTCCACGTCCACCAGGATGTCGATGCGCGTGTCGTGCACGCGCTGCGCGAGCTCGGC
>JAJPHQ010000027.1 GCA_021325195.1 Gammaproteobacteria bacterium
AGGATGTGTGCAAGCAGGGGGTACACGTCCACGTTGGGGAAGGGCGCAGCGACGACGCCGTGCCGGAACGACGGGCCTTCGGCGATGAACAGCGCGCGCATCAGCGGATCGGCATTGTCGTAGCCATGCTCGCCGCGCGGCAGATCCTTCCAGTGCGCCGTCTCGTGGCGGGTCACGATCAGCCAGCCCGTCTGCGCCAGGCACACGATGGGCGGAATGCGCGCATTGGTGCCGTAGTGGAAGCGCGCGGGAATGTCCTGTTTCTTCCAGCACTGCATGTGCGGATGCGGCGCCAGCAGTTTCGCCTCGGCATCGGCGACGCGCGCGGGCGATGCATTCGGCCCGGGTTCCAGCCCGGCGACCGCCATCGACGTCATCTTGCGCAGCGCACGCATGTCGGTCACGTCGTCGAGGTACACCTCGTGACCCGGCGCGACCGGCGCGAAGCCGTGATCGGAGACCACCACGATGTCGGTCGCGGCGTAAAGACCGCGCGATTTCAGTCCTTCGATCAGGCGTCCGATCGCGGCATCCACACGGCGGATCGCGTCGTTGACCTCCGGTGAGTCGGGCCCGTGCCGGTGCGCTGCCGTGTCCACTGCGTTGAAATACAGCGTGATGAAGCGCGGGCGTTGCGCAGCCGGCAGATCCAGCCAGACCAGCACGTGATCGACGCGCTGGTCGGCGGTCATCCGCTCGTCGAACGGAAACCAGTGGTCGGGACGCACGCCGTGGATCGGCGCCTCGGAGCCGGGCCAGAACATCGTGGCGGCATGTCCGCCCTGTTGCTGCACGCTGACCCACAGCGGTGTCGCTTCGTCCCACCAGCGTTCGTCTCCCACCGCCTTGCGGTTGGATATCGTGAAGCGATGGTCCGGCTGGATCGAGGGATCCTCCATGGTGTTGTTGACGATGCCGTGGTGGTCGGGATACAGCCCCGTCACCAGCGTGTAGTGGTTGGGGAACGTCAGTGACGGAAACGCCGGCGTCATCCAGCGTGCGTGCACGCCTTGCGCGGCCAGCGCCGCGAGGTTCGGACTGACGCCGCGATCGAAGTAGTCGGCGCGGAAGCCGTCGATCGAAACCAGGATGACGGTGGGCGGTTGCGACGCGGCTGCCGGCGCCGTGACGCGCGGCGGTTGCAGGGCGCAGCCGGCCAGTGCGACCAGGCACAGCGCCAGCAGGAAACGTCGGAAACGGTTCGGCATCACGGTTCCCCCGGATGTCGCAAAGGCCGCAGCATAACCGCCGTGTGTGACGGAACACAGCCGGGCATGCGCCGGCCGCCATGCAAGGCCGGATATGCCGTTCTTCACTGGAGCCGGGTCCGGCTTCGTGCTACGACTGGCGGGTCCGGAACACGGCGCGCCAGGCCCGTCACGGATCACACGCGGAGGGTTCGATCATGCCGTCATTGCCAGTGTCAACGCGGCCCGCGCGCCGCATCGCCTCGGGCCATCCGGGCACGGCCGCCACGTTCCTGTTCGCGTTGCTCGCGACGTTTGCCGGAGCGGCCAGCGCCGCTTCCGGCATCAGCCGCGGTGATCGCTACGCGGGCGAGCCGTGGGCCACGCGCTCGCCGGTGCTCGCCCAGCACGGCATGATCGCGAGCGAGCAGCCGCTGGCTTCGCAGGCCGGCATCGAGATCCTCAAGAAGGGCGGCAGCGCGGTGGACGCCGCGATCGCCACCAGCGCCGTGCTGTGCCTGACCGAGCCGGTGTTGAACGGTCTCGGCGCGGATGCGTTCGCGATCGTGTACGACCCGAAGACGCACAAGCTGTACGGCTACAACGGTTCCGGCTGGTCGCCCCGGAATCGTTCGCTGAAGCAGATGCAGGCCGAGGTCAAGGCGGCCTACCGGCAGGCCGGCATGAAGCCGAGCGACCAGATCCCGCTGCTGGGGCCCCTGCCGGTGACGGTGCCGGGTATCGTCGATGCCTGGTTCGCGCTGCACGAGAAGTTCGGCAAGCTGCCGATCGCCGAAGACCTGGCGCCGGCGATCTACTACGCGACGCACGGTTTTCCGGTCACCGAGGTCGTCGCCGAATACTGGAAGGGCAACTGGCAGGCATTCGAGCAGCACAAGGGCCTGATCAGGGATTTCGCGAATGCCGAGAAGGTGTTCCTGATCGACGGCCACACGCCCAGGCAGGGCGAGATTTTCCGCAATCCCGACATGGCGCATACGCTGACACTGATCGCGCACGGCGGACGCGACGCGTTCTACCAAGGCGAGATCGCGCACACCGCGGCCGATTTCTTCGAGCGCATCGGTACCGGTCCCGACTATTCCGATTTTGCGGATTTCCGCGGCGAGTGGGTGACGCCGCAGTCGGTGGACTACCACGGCTACGACGTGTACGAACTGCCGCCGAACGGGCAGGGCTTCGCCACGCTGGAAATGTTGAACGTGCTGAAGGGTTTCGACCTTAAGAAGATGGGGGCCGGCAGTCCCGACACCTTGATGGCCGAGATCGGCGCTTACCGGCTCGCCGCCGCGGATCTGTCGAAGTGGTACGCCGATCCGCGCTTCTACGACGTTCCCGTGAAAGGACTGCTGTCGCAGGCGTATGCGGACCAGCGCCGCAAGCTGATCGATCTGCAACACGCCAACCCGGACATCGCGCCGGGCAATCCGCTGCCGTACCAGACGGGCGTGTATCCCTCCGGCAGCGGCGACACCACCGATTTCGAAACCGCCGACAGCGACGGCATGATGGTGTCGATGATCGAGTCGAACTACGCCGGGATGGGGTCGGGCGAAGTCGCGCCCGGTCTGGGCTTCATGTTCCAGGACCGCGGCGCCTTGTATTCGCTCGATCCGAAAAGCGCCAACGTGTACGCGCCGCGCAAACGTCCGTTCCACACCATCATCCCGGCCTTCGTGATGAAGGACGGACAGCCGTGGATGGCGCTCGGCGTGATGGGCGGTTACTTCCAGCCGCAGGGGCAGACGCAGGTGCTGGTCAACCTGATCGATTTCGGCATGAACGTGCAGGAAGCCGGTGATGCCGCGCGCTGGGCCCATGTCGGCGACGCGACGCCGACCGGCCAGCCTGCGGAAGGCGCCGGGATGGTGATGCTGGAATCGGGCTTCGACCCGGCTGTCGCCGATGCGCTGCGCAGCCGCGGCTACAAGGTCAGGGTCACCACGCACGCCGAAGGCGGCTATGGCGGCTACGAGGCGATCCGGTACGACGCGAAGGATCACGTGTATTGGGGCGCCACCGAGATGCGCCGGGACGGGCAGGTGATCGGGTACTGAGGCTTCCGACGTTCCGCCCTACGGTGTCTTGCGCGCTTCGGCACCACGATCGGCAAACGCCTCTCACCGCGATCATGTCCCCCCGGGGATTACCGCGCAACTTGTCGGGCAAGGGGGCGGTGCGAGGCGCACTACCTGTCGTCGGCGCCATGAATCAGAGCTTCTCCAGCCGGTACACCGCGGTATGCAACGCCGTGACGCCTTGCCCGGAGAACGAAGGCTGCGAATCCAGGATGTCGCGTCGTTCCCGCCGCGCGATGTCCCAATGCGCCTCGAACAGCCGGTGCACTTCGGCGTCATCGACGCTGAAGGGCGGCCCTGCCATTTCGTTCTGCGGATATTCCAGTGTGATCAGGAGTGCCCGGCAGCCGCGCGGCAGCTTGCCGTACACCTCGTGCGCATAGCGCTCGCGCATGGGTGCAGGAAATGCAATCAGCGCCGCCCGGTCATAGGCGGCTGCACAGCCCGCGTAGGTCTCGTCCGGAATGGCGAACACGTCGCCGTTGATGATCTCGATGCCGCCGCCGTGGCCGATGATGAAATGCGCGCCGCCGGGGCCGGGTTGCCGGTGCGCCCGCAGCCGGTTTTCGGCGAGAAACGACTCGATGGCTGGCAGCGCGATCTCCACGCCCAGCACGCACAGGCCCTGCGCCGCCAGCCACAGCATGTCCAGCGACTTGCCGCACAGCGGCACCAGCACGCGCGCGCCCCGCGGCACTGCAAGCGCCGGCCAGTGCTTTTCCAGCAACGGCATCACTTCGCTGCGATGCCAGCCGGTGCGGCCTTCCAGCCAGCGTTGCAGCCAGTATTCGGATTCCATGATGCACGCTCGGAGTCCGGCTCGTGTCGCATGACTATAATCCCGCGATTGCCTTGATTGGAGCATCCCATGAACGCCCCCACCCGCATCGACACCCAGCGCGTGATCCATCCGCCGCGCGGTACCAAGCTCACCTGCAAGAACTGGCTGATCGAGGCGCCGTACCGGATGATCCAGCACAACCTCGACCCCGAGGTCGCGGAGAACCCGGCCGAGCTGGTGGTGTACGGCGGCATCGGCCGGGCCGCGCGCAACTGGGAATGCTTCGACGCGATCCTGCGTTCCTTGCGCGAATTGAACCCCGACGAAACGCTGCTGGTGCAGTCGGGCAAGCCGGTCGGTGTGTTCAGGACCCACGCCGATGCGCCGCGCGTGCTGATCGCGAACTCCAACCTGGTGCCGCATTGGGCCACGTGGGAACACTTCAACGAACTCGACAAAAAGGGCCTGATGATGTTCGGCCAGATGACGGCCGGTTCGTGGATCTACATCGGCTCGCAAGGCATCGTGCAGGGCACCTACGAGACCTTCGTCGAGATGGGCCGGCAGAGTTACGGCGGGAATCTGCGCGGCAAGTGGATTCTCACCGCGGGTCTGGGCGGCATGGGCGGCGCGCAGCCGCTGGCGGCGGTGATGGCCGGCGCGTGCATGCTGGCGATCGAGTGCCAGCAGTCGCGCATCGATTTCCGTCTCAAGACCGGTTACGTGGACGAGCAGGCGAAGGACCTGGATGATGCGCTCGCGCGTATCGAGAAATACACGCAAGCGGGCGAAGCGAAATCGGTCGCGTTGCTCGGCAACGCCGCCGAGGTGCTGCCGGAACTGGTGAGGCGCGGCGTCAAGCCGGATGCGGTCACCGACCAGACTTCCGCGCACGATCCGGTCAACGGCTATCTGCCGCAAGGCTGGACGGTCGAGCAGTGGTTCGAACGCCGCAAGCGCGATCCGGACGGCACCCGCGACGCGGCCAAGCAATCCATGAAGACCCACGTCGAGGCGATGCTGGCGTTCCATGCGCAAGGCATCCCGACCTTCGACTACGGCAACAACATCCGCCAGATGGCGTTCGACGTCGGCTGCAAGAACGCGTTCGATTTCCCCGGCTTCGTGCCGGCCTACGTGCGCCCGCTGTTCTGCCGCGGCGTGGGGCCGTTCCGCTGGGTCGCGCTGTCGGGCGATCCGGAAGACATCCTGAAAACCGACGCCAAGGTCAAGGAACTGATCCCGGACGATGCACACCTGCACAACTGGCTGGACATGGCGGAAAAGCGCATCCACTGGCAGGGCCTGCCCTCGCGCATCTGCTGGGTCGGGCTGGGGCAGCGCGACAAGCTCGGACTCGCATTCAACGACATGGTGCGCAAGGGGGAACTCAAGGCGCCGATCGTGATCGGCCGCGACCATCTCGATTCCGGTTCGGTCGCATCACCCAACCGCGAAACCGAAGCGATGCGCGACGGCTCGGATGCCGTTTCCGACTGGCCGGTGCTGAACGCGCTGCTCAACACCGCCAGTGGCGCGACCTGGGTGTCATTCCACCACGGCGGCGGCGTCGGCATGGGCTACTCGCAGCACGCCGGCCTGGTGATCGTCTGCGATGGTACGAAGGAAGCCGACGCGCGCATCGCCCGTGTGTTGTGGAACGATCCCGGCACCGGCGTGATGCGTCACGCGGATGCAGGTTATCCCGAAGCGATCGCCTGCGCGAAGGAGAAGGGGCTGAAGCTGCCGATGGTGTAGACGCCTCGGACGCGGTCATCCCGGTACAAACCGGGGCCCGGCGATTCCCGAGATGAAAGCATGATATATTTGGCTCCATATTCGGAGCCAAATATGGAAACCATCCTGTCCGAGACCAGCGTCAGCATCACCGAACTCAAGCGCAACCCGAGCGCGGTGATTGAAGCGGCCGATGACGAAGCCGTGGCGGTGCTGGTGCACAACAAGCCATCCGCTTATCTGGTGCCGGCAAACACCTACAAGCGCCTGATCGAGCGGCTGGAGGACCTGGAACTGGCGGAACTGGTGCGCAGCCGCGCCAGGGAGCGCCGGATCAAGGTCAAGCTCGATGACCTATAGTCTCGAGTTCGTCGAGTCCGCTCTCAAGGAATGGCGCAAGCTCGCGCCGTCGATCCGCGACCAGTTCAAGAAGAAACTTGCCGAGCGCCTCGAACATCCGCGCGTCCCGTCGGCTCGACTGCAAGGCATGGCGGACTGCTACAAGATCAAGCTGCGCACGGCGGGATATCGGCTGGTCTATCAAGTCAACGACAAGATCGTGGTCGTGACGGTGATTGCCGTGGGCAAGCGCGACAAGCTGAAGGTTTATCGCGCGGCGAGTGAGCGGATCAGGTGATTGCCAGGCCGGATTTTGCAGCCGGCCTGTTTTAAAGCACTCGGTCAGATTCGTCGAGTCAGCGCCCGCCATCGCGGGTGGATCATTTCGCAAACAGCTTCGACCGATCCGCGAAGGCCTTGAACTCCAGCGCATTGCCGGACGGATCGAGCAGGAACATCGTGGCCTGCTCGCCGGGCTGGCCCTTGAAGCGCACGTGCGGTTCGATCACGAAACGGGTGCCGGCTTCGCGCAGTTTCTCCGCAAGCGCGTGCCACGCGGCCATGTCCAGCACCACGCCGAAATGCCGCACCGGCACGTCGTCGCCGTCCACGTCGTGCGCGGCGGCCGCATGCAGTTCTTGCGGCGCCAAATGTGCGACGATCTGGTGGCCGTAGAAATCGAAGTCCACCCAAGTCTCGCTGCTGCGGCCTTCCGGGCAGCCGAGCAGGCCGCCGTAGAACGCGCGCGCTTCTTCGAGCGAATGCACCGGAAACGCGAGATGGAACGGCGGAAGTTCTTGCATGATCAGCACCCTCACGCGGATGCGCGCGCGGCCAGCCACGCGTCGATGGTGGATTTCGGCAGCGGGAAATAGCCGTTGACGACTTCCGGATCGCGCGCCGCCGCATCCGGCAGCAGGTGCACGTGCCATTCGCCGACGCGGCCGACCTGCAGGCAGTCGTCGATCTCGTGCAGGTCATCCTTGTGGATTTCGTCGTGCCCTTGCAGCAGCGAGCGTTTCGCGCGTGCCTTCGCCTCGGCCTTGTTCGGCGCGCCGAAGAATCCCCACGCGTGCTGCTCCCCGAACACGCCGGGCCGGTAGCCGCCGATATTGATGAAATACAGATGCAGCCCGTTGCTTGGCGGCGTATGCGACAACTGCACGCGATAACCCGCCACGCTGTCGAGGAAGCACCAGGCATCGACGTGCAACCCGCGCGGATCGCCGAACCAGCCGTCCAGCAATTGCGCATGCACGGCCTCCAGCGATTCGCCGACAGCGAACGCGACATCGTGCAGTTCGGTGCGTGCGCCGGGCGCAGTGCCGCCCAGCACGCAGGCGATCAGGCGTTCGGTCGGAGTCATGCGCGGATTTTAAGGGCGTTGGATGAGGGACCGCCGTTCCGGACCCTCACCCGCCCTTCGGGCACCCTCTCCGGGGGGAGAGGGCAAAGCGTCATGCCGCCTTCGCTTCGTCCTTGAGCGTCTGCATGTCGATCACGAAGCGGTATTTCACGTCGCTCTTCAGCATGCGTTCGTAGGCGTCGTTGATGTCGCGCATCGCGATCATCTCGATGTCGGACACGATGCCGTGTTCGGCGCAGAAATCCAGCATCTCCTGCGTCTCGCGGATGCCGCCGATCAGCGAACCGGCCAGCGCCCGGCGCTTGAAGATCAGGCTGAACACCTGCGGCGAGGGGTGCGGCGTGGCCGGCGCGCCGACCAGGCACAGCGTGCCGTCGCGCTTCAGCAGATTCAGGAACGCATCCAGATCGTGCGGCGCGGCCACGGTGTTGAGGATGAAATCGAAACTGCCCGCGTGCTGCTTCATCTGCTCCGGGTCTTTCGAGATCACCACCTCGTCCGCGCCCAGCCGCTTGCCATCGGCGATCTTGTTCGGCGAGGTGGTGAACAGCACCACGTGCGCACCCATCGCGCGCGCCAGCTTGACGCCCATGTGGCCGAGGCCGCCCAGCCCCACGATGCCGACCTTCTTGCCGGGGCCGGCGTGCCAGTGGCGCAGCGGCGACCAGGTGGTGATGCCGGCGCACAGCAGCGGCGCGACCGCGGCGAGATTGTCCTTGTGCGAAATGTGCAGCACGAATTTCTCGTTCACCACGATGTTCGCGGAATAGCCGCCGTAGGTGTTTTCGCCGCCGAACACGGGGCCGTTGTAGGTGGCGGTGAAGCCGTTCTCGCAGTAGTTCTCTTCGCCGTCCTTGCACGATGCGCAATGCCCGCAACTGTCCACCATGCAGCCAACGCCCACGGTGTCGCCGACCTTGAAGCCCTTCACGTCCTTGCCGACCGCCGTGACGCGCCCCACGATCTCGTGGCCGGGCACGCACGGATACATCGTGTTCTTCCATTCGTTGCGCGCGGTGTGCAGGTCGGAATGGCACACGCCGCAATAGAGGATGTCGATGGCCACGTCGTGCGCGCCGGGTGCGCGGCGTTCGATGGCGTGCGGGCCGAGCGGCTTGTCGGCGGCCTGGGCGGCGTAGGCGGGGGTGCGGGTCATGCGAATCTCCTGAAACACTGAAACAGAATCAAAGTGTCCGTCCGGGTGCAGGGCTTGCGATCTGCGACTTTTTCTTCGTCATTCCGGGGTTGCCTGCACAGTTTGCAGGCAGAACCCGGAACCCGGCTTTTTGGGGATCTCGAAAGAGAAACTGGATTCCGGGTTCCATCGCCAGGCTTCCTGGCGATGGCCCCGGAATGACGACTGGATATTTTGGCGCGTTTATGCGGTCGTCTTTTCTCGTACCGGCAATACCCAGTCCGGCCGGATGTAATGGCAGGTGTAACCGTCCGGGTAGCGCTGCAGATAATCCTGATGTTCGGGTTCGGCCTCCCAGAAATCGGTGGCAGGCGAAACCTCCGTCACCACCTTGCCGGGCCAGATGCCGGACGCTTCCACGTCGGCGATGGTGTCCTCGGCGATGCGTTTCTGTTCGTCGTTCAAGTAGAAAATCGCGGAGCGATAGCTGGTGCCGATGTCGTTGCCCTGGCGGTTCGGCGTGGTGGGATCGTGGATCTGGAAGAAGAATTCCAGCAACTTGCGATAGCTGATCACCTTCGGATCGAAAACGATCTCGATGGATTCGGCGTGCGTGCCGTGGTGGCGGTAGGTCGCGTTCGGCACGTCGCCGCCGCAATAGCCCACGCGCGTGGAAATCACGCCGGGCTGCTTGCGGATCAAGTCCTGCATGCCCCAGAAACAGCCGCCGGCAAGGATGGCGCGTTCGGTTGTCATGTCGTGTGCCTCGGTTTTCGTGTGACGTGGGATTTCGTCCCTGTCATTCCCGCGAAAGCGGGAATCCAGCACCGTTTTATGCGAAAAGACACTGGATTACTTGCGTCATCCATGGCGCTCGCCCTTCGGGCCGCCTTCGGGGTTCGCGTTTGCAATCCTGCAAACGCAGTCCGGATCGCGCCCGCTGCGCGGGCTTGTCCGGAATGACGATCGAATCAGGTGTGTTCGAACAATTTACGGTACTCGCCGTAGCCTTCCTTTTCCAGATCGGCGAGCGGAATGAAGCGCAATGATGCGGAATTGATGCAGTAGCGCAGGCCGCCCAGCTCGCGCGGGCCGTCGTCGAACACGTGGCCGAGATGGCTGTCGCCGTGCTTCGAGCGCACCTCGGTGCGGAGCATGCCGTGGCTGGTGTCGCGCTTTTCCACCACGTTGGAGGATTCGACCGGCCTGGCAAAACTCGGCCAGCCGCAACCGCTGTCGAACTTGTCCATCGACGTGAACAGCGGTTCGCCGGACACGATGTCCACGTACAAGCCGACGCGATGGTTGTCGTGGAATTCGTTGTCGAACGGCCGCTCGGTGGCCGATTCCTGGGTCACCCGGTATTGCAGCGGGGTGAGCCGGGCCAGGGCCTCGGGTGTCTTGCGGTAGTCTGGCATCGCCGGTTCCTTTGCCGGGGTGTGTCGATCAGATGGGGGCGCGCGGCGGCGACCCAAGTGTGCGGAGGCCCCGGAATCACATGGTGTAGGCTGTCGGCCGGCTGGGCCCATCGAATGGAACCATGACCTCGCGCGTCGCCGCTTCGCCCGCATTGCCGCCGGCCGCATCGCGGATGCTGGAACGCGCGCGGACCGAACTGGCCCGCCGGCAGCT
The DNA here is from genome assembly GCA_021325195.1 of Gammaproteobacteria bacterium. Taxonomy (GTDB): domain Bacteria; phylum Pseudomonadota; class Gammaproteobacteria; order Xanthomonadales; family Rhodanobacteraceae; genus 66-474. The sequence goes on from JAJPHQ010000027.1 coordinate 10,277, forward strand.
GGATGCCGCGGCGCAATCGCTGGCGAATGTCCTGTCCCTCGTACCCGGCTGCGTCGAAGCGGTCAAGCTGTCGGGGGTGGTGGCGCAGATGCGCGGCGAGCATGCGCGCGCGGTCGAACTCCTGCGCCGCGCGGGGGGCGCGGCGCCCCGCGATCCCGGCATCCACATGGCGCTGGGCATTTCGCTGTTCGAGACGGGCCATGCCGAGGCGGCGATCGCGTCCCTGCAGCGGGCCGCCGAACTGGCGCCGGACGCGGCTCCGGTCTGGTACAACCTCGGCAAGGCATTGAAGTTGAACGTGCAGACGGAAGCCGCCGTCGCCGCCCTCCTGCGCGCGCTGGCGCTCGATCCGCGGCATGTCACCGCGCGGATCACGCTGGCCGACGCGCAGGCGAGCGTGGGCCGGATCGACGAGGCGGCCGCGAACCTGCGCGAAGTCCTGAAGCGGCACCCCGGCCACGCCCACGCGTGGTTCGCGCTGGCCAACATGAAGGTGGTGCCGCTGGGCAGGGACGACGTGCTGCAACTCCGTCGCGCCATCGAGGAACCCGGAACTTCCACCGAGGCGCGCATCCTGCTTTCGTTCTCGCTTGCGAAAGCGCTGGAAGACCAGGGCGACTACGCGGCATCGTTCGAGGTGCTGCAGCGTGCGAACGCCATGCAGCGCGGCCGGATCACGTGGGATGCCGCGCGGCATCGGCGGCACGTCGAGGCGATCGAACACGCTTTCGCGCTGCCGCCGCCGGCACCGCTCGATCCCGGTCTCGGCCGGGAGGTCATCCTGATCGTGGGTGTTCCGCGCTCCGGCACCACCTTGGTCGAACAGATTCTCGCCTCGCATCCCCGAATCGAAGGTGCCAATGAAATCCTCGACTTGCCGAACATTGTCGAGGAGGAATCAAGCCGGCGCGGCTGTCCGTTCCCGCGATGGGTGGCTGCGGCGACGCCGCAGGACTGGCAGCGGCTGGGCCGGGATTATCTCGCCCGCACCGAACGCTGGCGCCGGCAGCGTCCCCGTTTCACCGACAAGAATCTGGTGAACTGGGAATTGATCGGGGCGGCACTGACGATGCTGCCGGGCGCGCGGGTCATCGTGTGCCGCCGCGATCCGGTGGAAACCTGCTTGGCGTGCTATCGCCAATGGTTCAGCCATGACGCCGAATTCAGCTACGACCTCGACGACATGGCCGATTACCTGATCGACTTCGAGCGTTTGAGCCGCTTCTGGCAGGCCAGGTACCCGGGGCAGGTGCTGGGTCTGGACCATGAATCCTTGCAGTCCGATCCCGAAGGCGTGATCCGCCGGCTGCTCGATTTCCTGGCGTTGCCGTTCGATCCGACCTGCCTCGCCTTCCACGAAACCGCCCGGACGGTCGTCAGCGCCGCCAGCGCGGGGCAGGTGCGCAAGCCGTTGCGCCGCGACACCGCACGCGCTGCGCGCTACGGCAACCGGCTGGATGGCTTGCGCCTGCGTCTCGCCGCGGCGGGGTTGAAATCCGCGAGCCCCGAAGCAGGCTGGTCCCGGGCGCCTGCCGCACGGGAATGAAGCCACCGTTGCAAATCCATTAATTACGCGTTAGCGTTACAAACATTGCCGTTTCGAGGGACGGCAATCAGGGGTTTCCGGTCGCGTCCGGAAGCAGAGGGTCAGGGTGCCGCGTCACCCGTGGGGAGG
>JAJPHQ010000023.1 GCA_021325195.1 Gammaproteobacteria bacterium
AAGGTGCTGGATGCGGATGGCTGGTTGCGCACCGGCGATATCGCGCGGATGGATGCTGACGGCTATCTCTACATCGTCGATCGCAAGAAGGACATGATCCTGGTGTCCGGCTTCAACGTGTACCCCAACGAGATCGAGGACGTGGTCGCGCGCCATCCGGGCGTGCTGGAAGTGGCCGCGATAGGCGTGCCGGACGAACATTCCGGCGAGGTCGTCAAGCTGTTCGTGGTGAGGAAGGACCCGGCGCTGACCGAGGAAGCGCTGCGGCAGTACTGCCACGACGAGCTGACCGGCTACAAGCGGCCCAGGTACATCGAGTTCCGCGATGCGCTGCCCAAGAGCAACGTCGGCAAGATCCTGCGGCGCGAATTGCGGGACGCAGAGAAAAAGCGGGACTCGGGGTGAGGCCACCCGTTTGCGCGATGCGTTGAAACGCATCGCGCGCGAGGCCGAACGCCCGAGGCAGGATGTCGAGGGCCGGGTTGCTTGGCGAGCGCTGGACGCGCGAGCCCAGCAACGGGACTCGGGATTCGCAGAGCGACGCCCCGGAGTATCCACACATGCCGAAGATCGATATCGATTCGTCGCCCCGCCGCGTCGGCGCCTCGTATCCCGCGCCGTTCGATCAACCTTGCCTGAATCGCGTCAGGCACCGGCTGGGCGATGCCGGCGGCCTCACCGATTTCGGCGTGAACCTTCTCGAACTGCCACCCGGTGCTTGGTCGAGCCAGCGCCATTGGCACTCGGCCGAGGACGAGTTCGTTTACGTGCTGTCCGGCGAGGTGACGCTGATCGACGATGCCGGCGAGCACGTGCTGCGTGCCGGCGAATGCGCCGCATTCCCGAAGGGCGACGGCAACGGCCATCACCTCGTCAATCGTTCGGATTCGACCGTGCTGTGTCTGGAAATCGGCAGCCGCAACGGAAGCGACGTCTGCAGCTATTCTGACATCGACCTCTCGATCGGCGACCGTGCGAAAGGCTACACGCACAAGGACGGCACGCCCTACCCGCGCCGGCGCTGAACGGCCGCCCAATGCCGGGTGAACGATCCATGAGGCGGTTCATCACGCAGCGTAAACACGGCCATTAGCATCGCGTTGAATGGTTGGGCCGATAGGGCCTGTCGGGAGAAGCCACCGTGAAACGCATCGCCACAACGATCCTTGCCGCGGCAATGCTGGCCACGCCCTTCGTGGTCGCACCGCAACCCGCCATCGCCGGTCTGAGCATCGGCGTGGGCATTTCGGTCGGCGTCGCGCCCCCGCCGCTGCCGGTCTACGTGCAGCCGCCCTGCCCCGGCCCCGGCTACATCTGGACACCCGGTTACTGGGCATGGGATCCGGCGTTCGGCTACTACTGGGTGCCGGGCACCTGGGTGCTGCCGCCCACGATCGGCCTGCTGTGGACCCCGGGCTGGTGGGGCTGGTCCGGCGGCCTGTACGTCTGGCATCCGGGTTACTGGGGCCCGCGCGTGGGTTTCTACGGCGGCATCAACTACGGCTTCGGTTACTTCGGCGTCGGCTACGTGGGCGGGTACTGGCGCGGCGGTTCGTTCTGGTACAACCGCGCCGTCAACAACATCAACGTCACCAACATCCGCAACGTCTATGTCAACAAGACGGTGATCAACAACTACAACAACGTGACGCGTGTCAGCTACAACGGCGGACGCGGGGGCATCCAGGCACAACCGACCGCGGCGGATCGCATGGTCATGAACCAGCGCCACTGGTCGCCCACGTCGATGCAGCTCCGCCAGCGCGAACTGGCGATGAGCAATCCGGCCCAGCGCTTCTCGATGAACCGCGGACGGCCGGCGATATTCGCCACCCAGCGTCCGGGGGCCTTCGATGCGGCGCACGTGGTGCGCAGCCCGGCCGCACCGATGCGCGCGGATGCGGCAATGCCGACGCGGATGTCACCGGCAACACCGAACGGCCGCTTCGGACATGTGGTCGAGGCGCCGCACGATCGCGCCCAGCCGATGACGCAGCGTCCGCAGACGTTCCGTCCGGAAGGCGCACCGTTGCGTTCGGAAAACTTCGCCGGGCCGCGTCCGCAGGCCATGCCGCCACGCGGGATGCCGCAGTATCGCGAAGCGCCGCCGCAATTCCGTCCGGCCCCCCGCAACATGCGCAACGCGTACACGCAGCCGCGCGTGGAGCACGCGGCACCCCGTCAGGGACCGCCGCCGCGCGCTTCCGATGACGGCCATCCCAGGGACGATCACCGGCACTGACGCAACCTGATGGCACTGAAGACGGGCAAGGCGCGGGTTTCCGCGCCTTGCCTTCTCCGTGTCTGCCGAGTCGTGAACCCGGGGGTTCGCCGGATCCGGGACGGCCGTCACTCCTCCCACGGCTCCAGCGTATCCGCATAACCGCCCAGAAGGTTCCACAAGGGCTGCTGCTTGTCCTCGGGAATCCGCGCGAAGGCGAACGCGATGTGGTGTTCGGTGAGGCGCATGACTTCGGCCATCACGTGGATGTTGAGCTCGTCGCCGAACAGCATGTCCAGCACCCACACGTCGCCCAACTGGCCGCTCCAGCCGGGCGGTCGCGACAGCAGCACGCCGGTCGCGGAGATGTCTTCCAGCTCGGTCTGCCATGCGTCGCCGCAGCGGCTCATCAGCACCGCGCTCTGGCGCTTCATTCGCGCGTGGCGCAGATGGGCATCGCTGTCGTTGTCGAATGAGTGATCGCTTGCCACCGCAAACATTTCCCTGGTTCCCCTGCCGCCCGGCCGCCAGCCAGGCTTCCGTCCGGAAGCCTGAACGGCGCGTGGCGCATCGGCGCTTCGATGTCTGGATCAAAAGCAAATACCGCGCCAACCGCGAGATGCGGCATGCGGGCCCGCTCATGGCGGGCACTGGACTTGCCGTGCGCGCACACGTAACCTAGCGTCCATGCGGACAGCGCGGTTCCGACTGTACCGCCATCGCGATTCTCGCCGCGTCCGGCGATCCGGTGGACCGGATCCGGACGTTCTCCCGCGGATGGGGGATGGGTCGGCCGCACAGGACAGGAGGGAATGCCGCCGCTCCGGGTACGCTCGCCCCGGAAGCCAGCGGATGGCGGATGCTCGTACGGCACGCGCGGCACTGTGCAAACCGGCCGAAACCCGCGGCGGTTTTTCGATCGATCGATAGCCGGCGCTGACCGGACATGCCGCATGGCCGCGTTCTGTCCGGCGGACCGTGCGGCGCGGCAACACGGGCCGATCACGGCCGGCGCAACGCGTGCCGTCGCATGGACGATCCTGGCAGGCGCAACACGAGTGCCCGATGAGCACCGAACCTTTGCAAGCATCGACATTGCCTTCTGCGGATGAAACCGTGACGCACGCGGCCGACACGCCGCGCCAGCAGGAAATGCCGCTGGCCGTGGTGCGCGGGCAGCCCGTGCTGGAACTGCCGCAGGACCTGTACATCCCGCCCGACGCGCTGGAAGTGATCCTGGAGGCGTTCGAGGGTCCGCTGGACCTGCTGCTGTACCTGATCCGCCGGCAGAACCTGGAGATCCTGGACATCCCGGTCGCGGAAATCACCCGCCAGTACATGGAATACATCGAGGTGATGCGCGAGCTGCGGCTGGAACTCGCGGCCGAGTACCTGGTGATGGCCGCGATCCTGGCCGAGATCAAGTCGCGCCTGCTGCTGCCGCGCCCGTCGGCGGAGGAAGGCCAGGAGGAGGAAGACCCGCGCGCCGAATTGATTCGCAGACTGCAGGAATACGAGCGCTTCAAGAAGGCCGCCGAGGACATCGACACGCTGCCGCGTATGGAACGCGACATCGATCCGGTGCAGGCGTTCGTGCCCGACCGCAAGGTGGTCAGGCTGCCGCCGCCGGTGGACCTGCGCGAGATGCTGCTGGCCCTGCGCGAGGTGCTGCACCGCGCCGAACTGTTCGGCCATCACGCGGTGCAGCGCGAACCGCTGTCAGTGCGCCAGCGCATGGGCGAGGTGCTGCGCAGGCTCGGCGACGGCGCGTTCCACCGCTTCGAATCGCTGTACGACGCCAGCGAAGGCAGGCTGGGCGTGGTGGTGACCTTCCTGTCGCTGCTGGAGCTGGCCAAGGACCGCCTGATCGACATCATGCAGGAAGCGCCCCTGGCGGCGATCTACCTGAAGGCGCGCGCCACCGCGGAGGCCACCGATTGACCGGCTTGCCGAAGCACATGCCGCAAACGAACGCGAGGGAACGCCGATGCAAAACGGGCAGACCTGAGGATCCCGCCTTGATCGGCATCCCTTTGCGGATCCATGCCTTGGCTCCATTCGAACAACGCGCACAGTGAGGCGCACGTGGAACAGGAAAAACTGAAAAACATCGTGGAAGCCGCCCTGCTCGCCGCGCAGCAGCCGCTGACGCTGCCGATGCTGGGGGCCTTGTTCACCGAATCCGACGGGGTGGGCCATGCCGACCTCGCGCGTGCCATCGAAGCGCTGCGCGAGGAATGCGAAGGCCGCGGCGTGGAACTGGTCGAGGTCGCGTCCGGCTTCCGCTACCAGGTGCGCGAGGCGGTGCACCCCTGGGTCGCGCGGCTGTGGAGCGAGCGCCAGACCAGATACTCGCGCGCGCTGCTGGAAACGCTGGCGCTGATCGCCTACCGCCAGCCGATTACCCGCGGCGAGATCGAGCAGGTACGCGGCGTGGCGGTGTCCACCAGCATCATGCGCACGCTCGAGGAACGCGAGTGGATCCGCGTGGTGGGCTACCGTGACGTGCCCGGCAAGCCCGCGCTGTTCGGCACCACCCGCCAGTTTCTCGACTACTTCAACCTGAAATCGCTGGACCAGTTGCCCACGCTGGCCGAAATCCGCGACATCGCCGATCCCGAACCGCAGCTCGCGCTGGCGCCGGAACCGTCGTCCGAAGACGCTGCCGCACCTTCCGGAGAAGCCGCCGGGATCGAAGCCACGGCGGTTGAACCGGAAGGCGAACGCACCGCGGAGGATGCTGCATGAGCACTCCCTCGCGTGGTCTCCTGAAACTGAAACGCCCCGCCGAAAACAGCGGCGCCGTGCTGGAGGAACGCCTGCACAAGGTGCTGGCCAACGCCGGCCTGGGTTCGCGGCGGATGCTGGAACAGCGCATCCAGGCCGGCGAGATCCAAGTCAACGGCCAGCCGGCGCAGACCGGTTCCAGCGTGCGCGCGGGCGACCGGGTGGAAGTCGATCGCAAGCTGTTCGTGGTCGCCACCGACACCCACGACCACGCCGAGGTGCTGGTGTACCACAAGCCCGAGGGCGAGGTGACCACGCGCGACGACCCCGAGGGGCGCCCGACCGTGTTCGAGAACCTGCCGCACGTGCACGGTTCCCGCTGGATCGCGGTGGGCCGGCTGGACATCAACACCACCGGCCTGCTGCTCCTGACCACCGACGGCGAGCTGGCCAACGCGCTGATGCATCCGCGCAACCAGATCGATCGCGAATACCTGTGCCGGGTGCACGGCGAGGTTCCCGACGAGGTGCTGGAAAGATTGAAGGCCGGCGTGGAACTGGAGGACGGTCCCGCGCGCTTCGACGAGATCCACGTCGTCAGCCGCGGCGGCAGCCATTGCTGGTTCCGGGTGGTGCTGCGCGAAGGCCGCAACCGCGAGGCGCGCCGGCTGTGGGACTCGCAGGGCTTTCTGGTCAGCCGGCTGAAACGCATCCGCTACGGCAACGTGGAACTGCCGCGCGGCCTGCGTCCCGGCCAGAGCGAACGGCTGGACGAAGCGGGCATCACCGCGCTGCGTGAACTGGCCGGCGCCGGTCCCGCGCAACCGACACTGACCCTGAAACCCGTGCTGCACCAGCGCCAGCCCGTGCGTGCCACGAACGAGATACGCCCGAACCTCGAAGCGCCGCGCGCCTGGACCGGCGTGCATCACGGCGAGGCGCGCGAACTGACCGCGTTCGACCGGATCCGTCCCGACGACTTTCCCAAGCGCGGCAAGCACGGCAAGCCGCCGCGCGGCGAGGTCAACGGCAACGTGCTGACACCCGACAAGCCCGGGCGGCACAAGCGCAAGAAAAAGCGGGGCGTCGCGCCCGGCCAGGAACTGCCCTCGGTGCGCACCTGGTTCGCAGGCGAACGGCGCCCCGGACGCGACGAGCGCGAGCGCGGACCGCGCAACGGCCGCGGTCCGCAGCGCGGCAACCGGCCGCCGCGCTGATCGCCGCGACACGGGACGATGCCATGTCCGGGGCTGCAACCGTCACCATCTGGCACAATCCGCGCTGCACAAAGTCGCGCGGCACGCTGGAACTGCTGCGCGAGCGCGGCATCGAGCCCGTGATCGTCGATTACCGGAATGACCCGCCGGGCGCCGCGGAAATCGAGCACGCCCTGCAACTGCTCGGCATGCAGCCGCGCGAGCTGATGCGCAAGAACGAAGCGGTGTATGCCGAACTCGGGCTGGACGATCCGAAACTCACGCGCAGGCAATTGATCGACGCGATGGCCGCGCACCCGATCCTGATCGAGCGCCCGATCGTGTTCGCCCACGGCAAGGCCGCGATCGGAAGGCCGCCCGAAGCGGTGCTGGCGATTTTGTAGGAGCGGGTGTGCTCGCGACGGTTGACGGCAGCAGCGCCGGTGCGCGACTGATCGCCCGCATGCAGGTTCCTGCAAGGGCTACGATTTCAACTCGAACGCATCCGCATCCATCCACGCCGGAAATTTCTCACGGAACGCGGCCAAGGCGTCGGGATCGAGCGCCACGGTGACCGTCTGTTCCTGCCCGCCGAAGTCGACCATCGTCTGGCCCAGGAAATCCAGCACCGCGCTGTCACCGGAATAGGACAAGCGGTTGCCATCGATGCCGACGCGATTGACGCCGGCGCAGTAGCAGAGGTTCTCGATCGCACGCGCGCGCAGCAAAGTGCGCCATGCATGGGCGCGCGCGGCCGGCCAGTTGGCCACGTACAGCAGCAGATCGTAGTCGAAGCCGCGTTGCGGATCGTGGCGGTTGCGCGAGAACACCGGAAAGCGCAGGTCGTAGCAGACCAGCGGACAGATTTTCCAGCCACGCCACGCGACGATGAGGCGGTCGCGGCCTGCCGCGTAACGCTTGTGCTCGTCGGCATAGCGGAACAGGTGGCGCTTGTCGTAGTGACGCACCTCGCCGTCCGGCGTCGCGAACAGCAGGCGGTTGTAAACCTCCTGCCCTTCGCGCAACTGCACGCTGCCGGTGACCGCGGCATCGAGCGCCCTGGCCCGCTCGCGCAACCACGCGACGGTCGGGCCGTCCATGGTCTCGGCGTTGTGGATGGCCTCGTTGGAGAAGCCGCTGGTGAAGGTTTCCGGCAGCACCACCAGATCGGTTTGTCCCGCGAGTGCCGCGATCAGTGAACCGTAATATTCGCGGTTGCCGGCCGGGTCGTGCCAGCGCGTCGCACCCTGGATCAGTGAAAGCCTCAGAGGCTGCATAGTCTTTCGGCCGCCGCCTGCAGCGTCTCTCCGCTCTTGGCGAAGCAGAACCGCACCAGTTTCGCGTCCGGCGCGACTTCGTAGAACGCCGACACCGGAATCGCCGCGACGCCCGCCTCGCGCACCATCCACTCGCAGAAATTCAGGTCGTCGGTGTCGCGGATCGCCGAGAAATCGGCCAACTGGAAATAGCTGCCGCGCACGGGCGTGAGCTTGAAGCGCGAACCCGCCAGCAGTCCACGGAAGTGATCGCGCTTGGCCTGATAGAAACCCGCCAGTTCCCGCGCGTGCTGCGGATCGGTTTCCATCATCTCCGCGAACGCCCATTGCGCGGGCTGGAAGGTGCAGAAGGTCAGGTACTGGTGCACCTTGCGGAATTCCGCGGTGAGCTGCTTGGGGGCGACGCAGTAGCCGACCTTCCAGCCGGTGCAGTGCCAGGTCTTGCCGAACGACGAGATCACGAAGCTGCGCTCGGCCAGCTCCGGCTTGCGTGACATGCTCATGTGCTGCATGCCATCGAACACGATGTGCTCGTACACCTCGTCGGAGATCACCAGCAGGCCGTGCTGCTCGGCGATTTCCGCCAGCATCTCCAGATCGCCCTGCGAGAACACCGCGCCGGACGGATTGTGCGGCGTGTTGACCATGATCAGCCGCGTCCTGGACGTGAGCTCGTCGCGCACCCGCTGCCAGTCCACCGAGAAATCCGGCAGCTTCAGCGGCACGTGCACGGCCTTGCCGCCGGCCAGCGCGATCGCCGGTTCGTAGCAGTCGTAGCAGGGGTCCAGCACGATCACCTCGTCGCCCGGATGCACTGCGCAGGCGATCGCCGCGAAGATGGCCTCGGTCGCGCCCGAGGTGACCGTCACCTCGGTGTCGGGGCTGATGCGGCGGCCGTACAGGCGGTCCACCTGCAGCGCGACCTGTTCGCGCAGCTTCGGAATCCCGCTCATCGGCGCGTACTGGTTGCGGCCCTCGTTCATCGCGCGTGTCAGCGCATCGCGCAGCTTCTGCGGCGGCTCGAAATCCGGGAAGCCCTGCCCCAGGTTGATCGCCTTGTGCTCCAGCGCGAGCTGGCTCATCACCGTGAAGATGGTGGTGCCGACCTTGGGAAGCCTGGTTTCGATCTGCATCGCGTGAACCCGTCTGGACGGCCGGAGTCGGGCGATGTTAGCACGCACGCACGCGATCAAAGCGCGCGCCGCATGCATTCCTCGTGCTTGCGGCGCGTCGCATCCGGCAAACGTTCAGCCAGGAAGTCCACCAGTGCGCGCACCGCGGGCAGCAGCCCGCGCCGGGTCGGGTAGACGAAGTGCATGATGCCACCGGGTGCGCTCCAGTCCGGCAGCAGCACTTCCAGTTCGCCGCGCGTCACAGCGGGCGCGCACACGAATTCCGGCAGCAACGCCACGCCGGTGCCGCGCCGCGCGGCCTCCAGCATCACGTTGAAGTCTCCGCAAACCAGACGCGGCCGGATTTCCACCCTGACCCGCACCTCGCCCGGGCCGATCAGTTCCCATTCGTGCGCGCCCTCGCGCTCCAGCAGCGAGAGCGCGGGCAGCGAGGCAAGCTCCTCGGGCCGTTGCGGGCGTCCGTATGCTTCCAGCAGCGACGGGCTGGCCACGGGCAACACGGACGACTGGCCGAACGTCCGCAGCACCAGCGCGGCGTCGGTGTCGAGCCTAGTGCGGACGCGGATCGCGATGTCGAAACCTTCGCCGATCACGTCCACCCGCCGGTCGCTGGAAAGCAGACGTACCTGGACCTTCGGATATTCTGTGAGGAAATCCGGAAGCAGGTAGGCGACCACCGTCTGCGCCAACGAAACCGGACAGCTCACCCGTACCGTGCCGCGCGGCTCGGCGCGCAACTCGTCCACCGCTTCCTGCGCGGCGCGCGCTTCCTCCAGCATCGCCCGGCAGTGGCCGTAGAAGCGCTCGCCCACTTCGGTGACCGCGAAGCGGCGCGAGGTGCGCTGCAACAGGCGCACGCCCAGCCTGTCTTCGAGCTGCGATACGCGTTTGCTGAGACGCGACTTCGGCAAGTTGAGCGCGCGACTGGCGGCCGAGAAGCCGCCGTGTTCCACCACCGCGGCGAAGAAGTAGAGATCGTTGAGATCAGGCAGCGGGCCGTTGCTGGAAGACACGGCGTTCTCCACGGCGAACGATGCGTTCCGGTTGCGCCATCTTATCGAAGGCCGGCCGGGTTTTTATGTTGATGTGCAGCCGCAACCGCGGCGCACCGTGGAGGAGTTGCCATGAAACTGCTGCACATCGATTCCAGCGTGCTGGGAGACGATTCGGCTTCGCGCCGCCTGGGCGCGGCCATTGTCGCGCGTCTGCGCGACGTACATCCCGGCATCGAAGTGACTTACCGTGACCTGGCCGCACGCACCCTGCCGCATTTCACGCCGATGCTGGCCGATGGCCATCCCTGCATCCAGCGCAATGTCGAAATCCTCGACGAATTTCTCGCCGCCGACATCGTGGTGATCGGTGCGCCGATGTACAACTTCACCATACCCACGCAGCTCAAGGCCTGGATCGACAGGATCCTGATCGCGGGCAAGACCTTCCGCTACACCGGGCACGGACCCGAAGGCCTGGTGCACGGCAAGCACGTGGTCGTCGCCTCCGCGCGCGGCGGGATTTACAGCGAAGGGCCGGCCACCGCCGTGGATTTCCAGGAAACCTATCTGCGCCACGTATTCGGTTTCATCGGCATCCGCCATGTCGAATTCGTGCGCGCGGAAGGCCTGAACCTGGGCGCCGGGCAGCGCGAAGCCGCGCTGGCGGGGGCACTCGCGAAGATCGAAGGAGAACTGCGCGTGGCAGCTTAAGCTTCAAGGCCCCTCGCCCACCGAGAGAGGGCGTCAAGCCACAACCCTCACCGGCACCGATTTCGCCGCCGGCGTCTTGCTTTTCCAGCGCGTGATGCGACAACGGGATCAGTGGATTGCATTCCGGGTAGTAGCCGCCGATGCAGCCGTGCGGGATGTCGAAGGCCACCACGCGCAGGCCGCCGACTTCTCGCACCACGCCGTCGCCGGCATCCGACACCAGTTTCACGGTCTGCCCTTCGCGCAGACCCAGCCGCGCGATGTCGTCCGCGTTCATCAACACCACTTCGCGCGTGCCGTGGATGCCGCGGAAGCGGTCGTCGTAGCCGTACACCGTGGTGTTGAACTGGTCGTTGGAGCGCAGCGTCAGCAGACGGAAACGATCGGGCGCGTCGTCGAAGCCCGTGGCGGTCAACGACGGCGGCACGATGAAATTGGCCTTGCCGGTGTCGGTGTTCCACACCCGCTCGCGTGCGGCGTTCGGCCGATGAAAACCGCCCGGCTGCCACATGCGCTGGTTGAAATCGCGGAACTGTTCGGGATACGTCTGCTCGATCGCGTCGCGGATCGTGGCGTAATCGCTCGCCCACGTTTCCCACGGCGCCTTCGGATTCGGCGCCAGCGTGCGTTTGGCGAGTTCGCACACGATCCGGGTTTCCGATTTCAGCTCCGCGCTCGCGGGGTCCGCCTTGCCGAGAGAGGCATGGATGCAACTGGTGGAATCCTCGGTGCTCAAGACCTGCGGCTTGCCATTCTCGATCACCCTTTCGATGCGACCGAGACACGGCAGCAGATACGCGATCTCGCCATTGATCAAGTGCGAGTGGTTGAGCTTGGTGGCGATCTGCACCGTCAGCCGCAAATTCCGCCATGCCGCGTGCACGCGCGCCTGCTCGGGAATCGCGCGCAGGAAATTGCCGCCCAGCCCGATGAAGCCGCGCACGCTGCCGTTCAACACGCCTTCGCAGGTCTCGACCGTGTTCAATCCCTTTTCGCGCGGCGGTTCGAAACCGTATTGCTGCGCAAGCCGATCCAACGGCACCAATGCCGGATCGTCGGCGATGCCGACCGTGCGCTGGCCCTGCACGTTGGAATGACCGCGCACCGGGCACAGCCCCGCGCCGGGTTTGCCGACATTGCCGCGCAGCAGCAGCAGATTGGCGACCATGTGGATGTTGAACTCGCCCAGCACGTGCTGGGTCAGGCCCATGCCGTACACGCCGATCACCGCGTTGGCCTTGGCGTACATCGCGGCGGCGGATTCCAGCGCGGCGCGCGTCAATCCGGAAGCGGCTTCGATCTCGGCCCACGACTGCGCCCGCACCCATGCGTCGAATGCCTCGAAACCATGGCAATGTTGGGCGATAAATGATTGATCCAGAACACTATCAGTACCGTTCCTCTGCGCTTCGTCTTGCAGCGCCAGCAGCGCCTTGCACAGGCCCGCGATCGCCGCGATGTCGCCGCCCGCCTTCACCTGATGGTACTGCGTGGCCAGTGGCGTCTCGTGCCCGGTCAGCATCTCGACCGGGCTTTGCGGATTGGTGAAGCGCTCCAGCCCGCGCTCGCGCAGCGGGTTGAACACGATGATCGGCACGCCGCGCTTGGCGGCCTTCTGCAGGTCGTGCAACATGCGCGGACTGTTGACGCCCGCGTTCTGGCCGAAGAAGAAAATGCAATCGGTCTTGGTGAAGTCGTCCAGCACCACGGTGCCGACCGGCGAGCCCACGCTTTTGCGCAGCGCCACGCCGGTCGCTTCGTGGCACATGTTGGACGAATCCGGCAGGTTGTTGTTGCCGTACACCCGCGCGAACAGCGCGTAGAGATAACTCGTCTCCAGCGAGGCGCGGCCCGAGGCATAGAACACCACGGATTTCGGATCGAGCGCTTTCAACTCCGCCGCGATCGCGTCGAACGCCTCGTTCCATTCGCACGGCGCGTATTTGTCGGAAGCGCGGTCGTAGCGCATCGGCTGCGTCAAGCGCCCGGTCTGTTCCAGATCGTGATCGCTCCAGCTGCGCAATTCGGGAACGGTGTGCTGCGCGAAGAATTCCGGCGTGACGCGCAACGAAGTCAGTTCCCACGCACTGGCCTTGGCGCCGTTCTCGCAGAACTCGAAGGTCAGCGGCTTTTCCGGTTGCGGCCACGCGCAGGAAACGCAGGTGAAGCCGCGCGGCTTGTTCTGCCGCCACAGTTCCCTCACCGTCGAGGGGATCGGCACCTTCTCGCGTTTGAGAATGCGCGCCACCGATCTCACCGAACCCCAGCCGCCGGCGGGACCTCGGTAGGGTTCGATCTTCGGGCCGGCTTTCGATTCGCGCTCGTCGCTCATCCCGCACCCCGCACGTCCACGACCACGCGATTATCGCGCAAACGCGCGCGGCGTTACGGTTCGCACGGATCGGGATAAACCAACGGCCCATGACAGCCCGCGCCGGATCGGCGATAAACCGCTTTTCCACCTGCCGCCCGCCTCCGGAGGTTTTGATGCCCGCGCTCCGCCCCGCTGTCCTGCCGCTCACCCTCGCCGCGATCCTGTGCTCCTGCACCGCGTTCGCGCAAGACGCTGTCGACAGCGGGGCTGATACACAGCCATCGCGGAACGAGTCCCCGCAGCAGACCCTTCCGACGGTCCACGTGAAAGGCAGGCAACCCTACGACTGGCGCAAGTACGTCGCGGCCAAGCTGAAGCACCAGATGGCCGAGGTGTCGGCCACCGAGATCACCGTGACCAAGAAGACCACGGTGACGCACCTGGACCTGCAGCCCGCGGTGATCGGCAACAATCTACAACAACTTTTTGTGCGCTCGCCGGGCGTGCTGGTGACCCAACAACCCACACCCACCCAGTTCAACCTGAACTACCGCGGCTTGGGCAATCCGCAGGAATCGGAATACGTGCTGGTGATGCAGGACGGCATCCCGCTGGAATCGGACTGGATCGGCTTCCCGACGCTGTATGCGATGCCGCTGGCGCAAAGCATCTCCGACATCCAGTTGATCCGGGGCGGCTCCAGCCTGCTGTACGGGCCGGAACCCGCGCCGGTGATCAACATGGTTTCGAAGCGGCCGAAACCCGGTACGCCGCTGCACGCTAGCACCGAGCAGGTGTTCGGCGGTCACGGGTTGTATTCGACGTACAACGTGCTGGAAGGCAGCGCCGGCAAATGGACGTACCGTCTTGACGCTGGTTACGTGCGCAGCGACGGCACGCGGCCCAACGCGCAATCGCAGATGCGGCAGGCGGATCTCTACGTCGAATACCGGCCCGACGACACGCAATACACCTGGCTGGACCTGCACGCGATCGACGCCGATTCCGGCGACCCGGGCAGGATGAGTTATCCGCAGTGGCTGCTTGATCGGGATGCCACGCCGACGCCATGGAACCGTGACTGGGTGGACCGCTACCAGCTCGTGCTGGGTCACCAACACGCATTCGGCGACGGCTGGCTGTTCATCGGCAAGCTGTGGGCGGGCTATCAGGATCTCGCCAGCCGTGCGGCCAACGCCACGACGGCGCCCGATTTGGCGCCGCAGCCGCCGCCGTCCACGACCACGCTGCAGGACGAGCAGTTCCGCACGCAGGGGTTGGACATGCGTATCCGCAAGTCATGGGGCCGCGGCAACGCCTTCACCGCAGGCGTGGTCGCGTTTCATGGCAACGATCCGTTCCGGCAGTGGACGGTCACCGACCTTTACGTCGACCGCTTCGATCGTAGCGGCGTGCCGCGCCTGCGCCAGAAGCGCCAATCCGATTACTACTCGGTGTTTGCCGAAAACGTGTTTCGGCTGCCGCACGAAATCCACATCGTGCCGTCGATCCGGCTGGAAAAGGAACGCGTTGCGGTGGACGAAACGGTGCGGCCGCCATTCCTCACGCGCCCGCTGATCAACGAATCGGATACCCGCACCGTGCCGTTGCTGGGCCTCGGCATCGGCAACGATTTCGGACAGGGCAACGAAACCTATTTCAACGTATCGCAGGGCTGGCGGCCGCTGCGTTACTTCGACATGGCCTCGCCGTTCGCCAACGTGGTGCCGGGCCACGCACCCGACCCGTCCAGGGCGCTGTCGTGGGAGGCCGGCGTGCACGGCGTGCCGGTGACGGGCCTTTACTACGACGTCAGCGTTTTCTGGATCGACTTCAAGAACCGGATCGAGGCGCAGCACATCAACGCCACCGACGTGATCGAGGTCAACAGCGGCGATACCCGCAATCGCGGCCTGGAAGGTCAGGTCAACTACGACTTCCTGGCGCCGACCGCGCTGGCGGCAGAAGGCCGGCATCTCGAAACGTTCCTGAGCGTGAGCCTGTTGAACGCGCGCTTCACCCGCAGCGCTATCCCGGGGCAGGTCGGCAAGATTCCGGCCTACGCACCACGCTACCTCGCCAAGGCCGGGATCACGTGGCGCACGGACAAGGGCTACAAGGCGAGCCTGACCGCCGTGTCATCGGCAGCACAGTACTGGCAGGATTCCGATCAGCCGTTCGGAAGCGGCGTGACGTTCATTCCCGCCAAGGTGCCCGCCTACACCGTGGTCGACTTTGCGAGCGACTGGCAGCTCACGCCGTGGCTGAAGCTGCTGGCCGGCATCAGCAACCTCGCCGACCGCCGGTATTACGACCGCGTTTGGCAGACCGGCCTGGAACCGGCCTACGGGCGCACGTGGTATGCGGGGTTCGAGTTGAAGATGTGAGCGGTGGAGGAAGTGGAATGGCCCGGTTCATCCCCGAGCCCCGTCCCTCCCTGCACCCGGGGCCAACCTCCAGTTGTCCGAATGCGTTCCCGACGAATTCGTCGAACCGCGGGTTCTCACCCGCCCTCAGCAAAACGTTTCCACATCCTTGCTGCAAATTGGCGGAGAGGGCGGGATTGCTCGCATCATCCCTGATGCTCACCCCTCGCTGCGCTCGGGGCCAGCCCTCCGGCTGTCCAAAATCGCTCCCGGCGATTTTGTGTTCGCATCATCCCTGATGCTCACCCCTCGCTACGCTCGGGGCCAACCGCCGGTTGTCCGAATTCGTTCCCGTCGAATTCGTCGAACCGCGGGTTCCCACCCGCTCTCAGCAAAACGCTTCCACATCCTTGCTGCAAATTGGCGGAGAGGGCGGGATTGCTCGGCTCATCCATGAGCCTCGCCCTTCGCTACGCTCAGGGCCAACCTTCGGTTGTCCGAATTTGTTCCAGACAAATTCGTCGAACCCACCAATATTGGCGGTGAGGGTGGGATTCGAACCCACGGTACGGCGAACCGTACGCCGGATTTCAAGTCCGGTGCTTTAGACCACTCAGCCACCTCACCTGCGCTTTTTCGCCTTCGCACCATCGGATACGCTGGCCAAATTCTTCGGTGCCACTGAACGCCATGACCGGAGCAGCAAATCGCGCAAGATGGACTCATCTACGCCATCGAGCCGTACATGTGTCCAACCATGTTTCCCCCATTGTGGCACGGACGAGAAAACATCCGGCGCCGACATGATCAAGGCTGCCTGATCCGCGGGCGCGAGCTTGACGAGGGCTCGTTCGGTTTCGTCGTCGCGATTCGACAACTGCGCGAATATCTTGCCCCTGACGCGAAACGAAGGACTGCCGAAATGGTCGCGTTCTTCCACTTCTGGCAGAGACATTGCAAGTCGGCGCGCGGCATCGATCGAAACCATCGCTGAGGTGCTTAGGCAATTCGTTCCGTACCGTCCATGTACCGCCGCAATACCTCCGGCACCGTGATCGACCCGTTGACATTCTGGCAGTTCTCCATCACCGCGATCAGGGTGCGGCCGACGGCGAGGCCCGAGCCGTTGAGCGTATGCACCAGCTCCGGCTTGCCGGTGGCGGGATTGCGCCAGCGCGCCTGCATCCGGCGCGCCTGGAAATCGGTGCAGTTGGAGCACGAGGAAATCTCGCGGTACGTGTTCTGCGACGGCAGCCAGACCTCGAGATCGTAGGTCTTGGCCGCGGCGAATCCCATGTCGCCGGTGCAGAGCTGCACCTTGCGGTACGGCAGCGCCAGCTTCTGCAGCACCTTTTCGGCGTGACCGGTCAATTCCTCCAGCGCGTCGTACGATTTCGACGGTTCGACGATCTGCACCAGCTCCACCTTCTCGAACTGGTGCTGGCGGATCATGCCCTTGACGTCCTTGCCGTAGGAACCGGCTTCCGCGCGGAAACAAGGCGTGTGCGCGGTCAGCCGCATCGGCAATGCGTCGGCCTCGACGATGGAGTCGCGCACCAGATTGGTGAGCGACACCTCGGCCGTGGGAATCAGATAGCGTTTCGTCTCCCCGACCTGCGTCGCAAACAGATCCTCCTCGAACTTCGGCAACTGCCCGGTGCCCTGCATCGTCTCCGGGTTCACCAATAGCGGCACATTGTATTCGGTGTAGCCATGCTCGCCGGTGTGCAGGTCCAGCATGAACTGCGCGAGGGCGCGATGCAGCCGCGCCAGTTCGCCGCGCAGCACGGTGAAGCGCGAGCCGGACAGTTTCGCGCCGACTTCGCCGTCCAGCCAGCCGCGGCGCGCGCCCAACTCGACGTGATCCTTCACCGGGAAATCGAAGGCACGCGGCGTACCCCAACGCGACACTTCCACGTTGTCGCGCTCGTTGTCGCCAACCGGCACCGATTCGTGCGGCAGGTTCGGAATGCCCAGCGCGATCTCCGACAGCTTTGCCTGCACGTCGGAAAGCGCGGCCTCGTTGGCCTTCAGCCGGTCGCCGATGCCGGCAACCTCGGCCATGATGGGCGCAACATCCTCGCCTTTTGCCTTCGCCTGCCCGATCGCCCTGGAACGCGCATTGCGCAAGGCCTGCAATTCCTGCGTCTCGGTCGCCAGCCGCTTGCGCTCGGCTTCCAGCGACTCGATGGCGGTGACGTCCAATTCATGGCCGCGCGTTTTCAGGCGCGCCGCGGTGTCGGCGAGATGCGCGCGCAGCAATACCGGGTCCAGCATGTCCGATCCTCGGGGAAACGAAGGCCGGGATTATCGCGGGCCGCAACGATGGCGCGCAAACCCGTCGATTTTCATGATCTCGGCCGGAGAACCGTCGTCCCTGCGAGGCGTTGCATGGCGGCGCGCAATGGCGGATCAAGACGCGCCCTTCGCGAATCGTCTGGAACGATTCGTACCCTTACTCCTGCCCTTCTCCCGGCGGGAAAGGGGTTCGATGTTCGCGGGCCTTGTCGCGCGCCTGTGTCCTTGCGGCTCGCAACGCGGCGAGTTTTTCCCTGATCTTCGCCTCGATGCCGTTGGCGGTGGGCGCGTAGAACTCGGTGCCCACCAGCGCATCGGGCAGGCATTGCTGGTCCAGCGCGACGCCGCCTTCGACGTCGGGATCGTATTGATAGCCCTTGCCGTAACCGAGGCCCTTCATCAACTTCGTGGGCGCGTTGCGCAGGTGCATCGGCACGTCCAGTGTGCCGGTTTCGTGCACACTCGAACGCGCGGCGCCGTAGGCGACGTAGGCCGCGTTGCTCTTGGGCGCGACGGCGAGATACAACGCGACCTCGGCCAGCGCGAGTTCGCCTTCGGGCGAGCCCAGCCGTTCGTAAGTGTCCCACGCGTGCAGGGCGAGCTGCCAGGCGCGCGGGTCGGCGAGGCCGATGTCCTCGATGGCCATCCTGAGCATCCGCCGCGCGAGATACAACGGTTCGCAACCCCCGTCCAGCATCCGGACGAGCCAGTACAGCGCGGCATCGGGATCGGACGAACGCACCGACTTGTGCAGCGCCGAAATCTGGTCGTAGAACTGCTCGCCGCCCTTGTCGAAGCGGCGGGTGCGATCGGCCAGCACCTGTTGCAGCGTCGAATCGTCGATTCGTCCGTCGTGCGCCAGCTCCGCCGCGATTTCGAGGAAGGTCAGCGCACGGCGCACGTCGCCGTCGGCAGCCCTGGCCATCAGGGCCAGCGCAACGCCATCGACCTGCAGCTTCAGCGCGCCCAGGCCGCGTTCTTCGTCGGTGAGCGCGCGCTCGAGCGCGGTCACGATGGCGTCCGTGCCGACCGCATCCATCACGTGCACCCGGCAGCGCGACAGCAGCGCCGAATTCAACTCGAACGAAGGATTCTCGGTGGTCGCGCCCACGAACACGATCACGCCCTTCTCGATGTGCGGCAGGAAAGCGTCCTGCTGGGCCTTGTTGAAACGGTGCACCTCGTCCACGAACAGCACGGTGCGGATGCCTTGCGCAAAATTCGCCTGCGCCTCGGCCAGCGCCGTGCGCACCTCCGCGAGGCCTGACAGCACGGCCGACAACGCAAGAAACCGCGCGTCGGCGTACCTTGCGAGCAGCCGCGCCAGCGTGGTCTTGCCGCAGCCGGGCGGCCCCCACAACACCATCGAATGCGCCCGCCCGGCCTCGAGTTCACGCCGCAGCGGCGTGCCGGGTCCAAGCAGACGGTCCTGCCCCACGATCTCGTCCAGCGTGCGCGGCCGCATCCGTTCGGCCAGCGGTTTCAGTTCATCGGAGTCTGGAAACAGTGCTGGCGTCGTGGAGAGATCCGGCATGGACGCCGGTTTGTTCTTCGCCGTCATGGAGGACGGCAAGACAATGGATTTGCGGCGCGGCATGTCCACATTGTGGAGGATTCCAGCGTGCCGCGCAGCCAGACCGCACGATCAATGCCCGGATGGGGGCGTGTCCGAGGCCTGATCGCCCACGACGTCCACGCCCTTGGGCGGCACGAACGTGAAGGTGCCAGCGGGCAGTTGCGGATTGCGCCGCCAGTGCGAGAACACGATTTCTGTCCTGTTGCCCAACGTGTCCGTGAACACCATCTGCTCGGGTCCGTCGCGATCGAAGCCGATGTCGGCGTACTCGAACTGTGGGTCCTTGCTGCGCGAAACCAGCCGCAGCCATTGCAGGCCGTCGTGTTCGCCGCGCTCGCTGGCCCGGAAATCGCGGTCCAGTTGCGACAGGTCGGTCAGCACGGTCAGCGGACTGTGCGCTTCCTCGCTGCCCTGATTGCGCACGGTCACCTGCTGCAGTTCCGGGTCGTACACCCACACCTTGCGGCCGTCGGCCACGATCAATTGCTTGTATGGATCGTCGACCTGCCAGCGGAACTGGCGCGGTGCTTCCAGCGCCAGCGTGCCGTGGCTGGTTTCGGATACCCGGCCGCGCGCGTCGAACACGGTCTGGCTGAAATCGCCGCTCAGCGAGTGCAGCCCTTTCGCGAAGGCATCGAGGCGGGCGCGCGCGGTGTCGGCCGCGTGCGCGGAAACGGCGACCAGCAATGCTGCGGCGAACAGGGCGAACAGGCGCATGACGGCTCCTCGGCGGGCGGTCGCATCGGGACGGACGGCGGGAATGATGCGCACGCCGCGTGAATACGGTGTTAGTGATGGCGTTCAGGCCGGCGGCGTGGGATTGGCCAGCACCTCGCGATTGCCGTTGTGCTGCGGCGGGCTGACCACGCCCTGCTGCTCCATCATCTCGATCAGGCGCGCGGCGCGGTTGTAGCCGATCCGCAAATGCCGCTGCACGCCCGAGATCGACGCGCGCCGGGTAGTGGTGACCAGGTGCACCGCCTTGTCGTACAGCTCGTCGAAGTCGCCCTCGCCTTCGCCGGCGTCTTCCGGCAGGCCGGATTCGTTGATGATCTTGCCGTCGCCCAGCGCCTGCACCTCCTCCAGCACGCCCTCGATGTAGTCGGGCTCGCCCTGCGTGCGCAGCCACTCCACCACCTTGTGCACGTCCTCGTCGCCCACGAACGCGCCGTGCACGCGTTCGGGCGTGGCGGTGCCGGGCGGCAGGTACAGCATGTCGCCGTTGCCGAGCAGGGTTTCCGCGCCGGACTGGTCCAGGATGGTGCGCGAGTCGATCTTGCTGGACACCTGGAAGGCGATGCGGGTGGGGATGTTGGCCTTGATCAGGCCGGTGATCACATCGACGGACGGACGCTGGGTCGCGAGGATCAGGTGCACGCCCGCGGCGCGCGCCTTCTGCGCCAGCCGCGCGATCAGCTCCTCGACCTTCTTGCCGACGATCATCATCATGTCGGCGAATTCGTCGATGATGACCACCACGAACGGCAGCGGCTGCAGCGGTTGCGCCACGCCGTGCGGCGCATCGGGATCGGCCTTGAACAGCGGATCGAGCAGCGGCTGGCCCGCGGCCTCGGCGTCGCGCACCTTCTTGTTGAACCCCGCAAGGTTGCGCACGCCCACCGCGGCCATCAGCTTGTAGCGGCGCTCCATCTCGGCGACGCACCAGCGCAGCGCGTTCGCGGCCTCCTTCATGTCGGTCACGACCGGCGCCAGCAGGTGCGGGATCCGGTCGTACACCGACAGTTCCAGCATCTTGGGATCGATCATGATCAGGCGCACGTCGGCCGGTCGCGCCTTGAACAGCAGCGACAGCACCATCGCGTTCAACGCGACGGACTTGCCCGAGCCCGTCGTGCCCGCGACCAGCAGGTGCGGCATCTTCTGCAGATCGACCACCACCGGACGTCCGCCGATGTCCTTGCCCAGCGCCAGCGAGATCGGCGAGCGCGCATCGCCGTATTCGCGGGAGTTCAGGATTTCCGAGAGATACACGATCTCGCGGTGCGCGTTGGGGATTTCCAGGCCGATCACGTTCTTGCCTGGGATCACGTCCACCACGCGCACGCTGACCAACGACAGCCCCCTCGCGATGTCCTTGTCCAGCGACGAGATCTGGCTGCCGCGTATGCCCGGCGCGGGTTCCAGCTCGAAGCGCGTGATCACCGGCCCCGGGTGGGCGCTGACCACGCGCGCATCGATCCGGAAATCCTTGAGCTTCATCTCGACCTGGCGGGAAAGCACCTCCAGGGTTTCCTCGGAGTAGCCCTTGCCCTGCTGTGCCGGCGGCTCCTCCAGCAGCGACAGCGGCGGCAATTCGCCCTCCGAGGCCGCACCGGTGAACAGCGGGATCTGGTTTTCGCGCTTGGCGCGTTCGCTCTTGACGATCGGCGCGGGCGCCGGCTCGATCCGGACCGGCTCGCGTTTGGCCAGCCTGGCGGTCTCCTCCTTGCGCACGGCTTCGCGTTCCACCCGCGCGGCGCGTGCGGCGAGGGTTTCCGGCGCACGCTTGAGCTTGCCGCCGAACCACGCGCCTGCCGCCAGCACGCCGCGCCCGGTGGCATCCATCACCCGGAACCACGACAGCCCGGTGGCCAGCGTGACCGCCACCAGGAACAGCGCAAGCAGGAACAGCGTCGCGCCCAGCGCGCCGAAGGCCGCCACCAGCACCTCGCCGCCGGCGCGGCCCAGGATGCCGCCCGCGTGCGCGGGCGGCGCGTCGGGCGCGCTGTTGTGCAGCCACGCCAGTCCGCAACCACCGACGAAGAACGCGACGAAGCCGATCAACCGCAACGTCGGTTCCAGCTTGCCCTTGCCCGTCTCGCCCCGCCAGCCTCGCAGCACGCCGAGGGCCAGCGCGATCAGCAGCAGCGGAAACGCGTAGGCGAACGCGCCGAACAGGTTGAACAGCAGATCGGCCAGGTACGCGCCGACCACGCCGCCGAAGTTGTGCACGCCGGCGCCGGGCTGGCCCGCACTCGACCAGCCCGGATCGTGCGCGCTGTAAGTGAGCAGGCACGCGAACAGGTACAGCGCCAGCGGAAACAGCAGCAGCGCCGCCGCCTCGCGCAGCAGGCGCCGGGTGCGCTCGCTGAGTCCGCCACTGCTGTCTGTCTTGGCCTGGGCGCGTGCCACGCGTTGTCTAGCCTGCCTTCCGCACGAGGAACGATGGCGAATATACCGCCATTTGGGTTGCGGCTTGGCGAACCGTATGCCGCGGTTCCGTCCCCCTGTCCGTGCCTTGTTTCAAATGCCGATGTCCGTGTCCAGATGCTTCGCGCCCGGCGCGCGGGCGACATGTGTTTCGGCAAAAGCCGTCAGAGGAGTCCGCAGCGTGACGCACACGATGTGCGCCCGTTCGCCGCAGGCACAGAGACGTGTCGAGATGCCGAGCGACCGGCAGCGATGCCGGGCCGGATTGTCGCTTCAGGGATGCATGCCCGCGAGGTCCGATCCGGTCCGAAGGCCAGGCAGGAGAAACCGGCGCGCCCGCGGTGGAGCGGGCGGAACCGGACACGGACGTCACCACAAGACGGTGCTTGCCGGCGACACCGGCGATGCCGGCGCAACCCGGGTCAGAGTTTCATGCCCTTCAGGGCGGGGTGCACCAGCTCGCCGTCGGCGACGTTGATGCCGCTGGCCAGCACCGCGTCCTTGCGCCAGTTCTTCTGCGCGAGGCGCAGCACGTACGGCAGGATCGCCGCCGAGATCGCCTGCGAGGAGGTCTGCGGCACCGCGCCCGGCATGTTGGTGACGCAGAAGTGCGTCACGCCATCGATCACGTAGGTCGGGTTCTTCCAGGTGGTCGGCCTGGAAGTCTCGAAGCAGCCGCCCTGATCGATCGAGATGTCGATCATCACGCTGCCCTTCTCCATCGACTTCACCATCGCCCTGGTGACCACGTGCGGCGCCTTGGCGCTGGGAATCAGCACCGCGCCGATCACCAGGTCCGCGGTCGCGACCTGTTCGGCCACCACCGAATCGTAGGCATACAGCGCGGTGACGTTGCTGCCCAGCGCCATCATCTGTGCCAGACGATCCGGGCGCTTGTCGAAGACCACCACGTTGGCGCCGCCTGCCGCGGCCAGCGCGGCGGACTGGCCGCCGGCCACGCCCGCGCCCAGCACCACGACCTTGCCGCGTTCGGTGGTCGGCATGCCGCCCAGCAGCTTGCCCTTGCCGCCTTCCGGCTGATGCAGCAGGGGCGTGCCGACCTGGGTCGCGATCCGTCCCGCGATCACCGACATCGGCGCCAGCAGAGGCAGCGAGCCGTCGGCTTCCTGCACGCTCTCGAACGCGACGCCGGTCAGGCCGATGTCGAGCAGGTTCCTGGTCAGCTTGGGATCGGGCGCAAGGTGCAGGTAGCAGAACAGCAGGTGGCGCTTTTCCAGGTGCCTCAGGTCGCCCGCGATCGGTTCCTTGACCTTGACGATCAGGTCGGCGGCCGCGTACAGCGCCGCTGCGCCGCGCACCGTTTTCACGCCCACGCGCGCAAACATCTCGTCGGAGAAGCCGCTCTTCTCGCCCGCGCCGGATTGCACGAACACTTCGTGGCCGTGCCGCACCAGGTCGGCGCAGGCCGCCGGGACCAGGGCCACGCGGCCCTCGAGGGTCTTGGTTTCTGTGGGAATGCCGATGCGCATGATCGAATCCTTGGGAAGATCGGAAAACGTGTCGTGCTTGAAATGCCGCCCGGAACTCCCCATCCTGCCGCATCCGTCGCCGCTGATGCGCAAGTCCGGACCCGCGACGAACGGAAGTCACGGCACATCGCACCGGCCGGGATCGCAGCGCCGCACTTCGCATGGCGGCGGATGCAAGGAAAGGTCCTGCGGGCCACGAATCAACCGAAGGATTATACATGAGCACCTTGAAGCACAGCCGCCTCCTGATCCTGGGCTCCGGCCCGGCAGGCTATACCGCGGCGGTGTACGCGGCGCGCGCCAACCTGAAGCCCACGCTGATCACCGGCATCGCGCAGGGCGGCCAGTTGATGACCACCACCGACGTGGACAACTGGCCCGGTGACGCAAAGGGCGTGCAGGGGCCAGAACTGATGCAGCGGATGGCCGAGCACGCCGAACGTTTCCGGACCGAAATGATCTTCGACCACATCCACTCTGCGGATCTGCGCCAGCGTCCGTTCCGGCTCAAGGGCGACAGCGGCGAATACAGTTGCGACGCATTGATCATCGCCACCGGCGCGACCGCGAAGTATCTCGGGCTCGCTTCCGAGGAGCATTACAAGGGCAAGGGCGTGTCGGCCTGCGCGACCTGCGACGGCTTCTTCTTCCGCGACCAGGACGTGGCGGTGATCGGCGGCGGCAACACCGCGGTCGAGGAAGCGCTGTACCTCGCCAACATCTGCCGCAAGGTCACGCTGGTGCACCGGCGCGACAGGCTGCGCGCCGAGAAGATACTGCAGGACAAGCTGTTCGAGAAAGCCGCCGCGGGCAGGGTCGAACTGGTGTGGAACCACACCGTGGACGAGGTGCTGGGCGACGGCACCGGCGTCACCGGATTGCGGCTGGTCAATACGCTGGACGGCGGCAAGCGCGACATCGCGGTCACCGGCATGTTCGTCGCGATCGGCCACACGCCCAACACCGGCGTGTTCGAGGGCCAGCTCGATATGCGCAACGGCTACATCAGGATCAGGAGCGGCCTAGAGGGCAATGCCACCGCAACCTCGGTGCCCGGCGTATTCGCCGCCGGCGACGTGGCCGATCACGTCTATCGCCAGGCCGTCACCTCCGCCGGCTTCGGATGCATGGCCGCGCTGGATGCGGAGAAGTATCTCGATTCGATCGGGCTGGCGGGCTGAACCGACGCGATCGACCCATGCCTTGAGCACGCGCGCCGGAAAGGCGCGCGAACGTCGGAACCCGCCCGCTGGCGGGCGCAGGGGATGCCGAGGGCAATCGCGTCGGCGGCGTCCGCGCGACGGGTGACGGGCATGTGCCGCGCCACGGGAATGGCTGCCCGTCCTGCCGTGAGCAGGCGCCGGTCTACAATCCCGACATGCTTTCGCTGCGCACGCATACATCGATCGACGAAATCGACGCTGCCGTCTGGGACACGCTCGCTGCCGACGACAATCCGTTCGTGTCGCACGCATTCCTGTCGGGGCTGGAGCGCACCGGCTGCATCCGGGCGGAGTACGGCTGGCGCGCGCAGCACCTGACCCTGCACGACGGCGATGCGCTGGTCGGTGCGCTGCCCCTGTACGTCAAGGGCAATTCGCATGGCGAATACGTGTTCGACTGGTCATGGGCCGACGCCTGGGAACGCGCGGGCGGTGATTACTACCCGAAACTGCTGTGCGCCGTGCCCTACTCGCCCGTCACCGGACCGCGGCTGCTGGCGGGCAGCGGACCGGAATCATCGCGGCGGCGCGTCATGCTGGCCGATGCCTTGCGGCAACTGACCGACCGACTCCGGCTGTCGTCGGCACACGTCGATTTTCTGCCCGGGTCCGAAACCGGCGCGTTCGGCGATGCCTGGCTGGAACGCTCCGACTGGCAATTCCACTGGCGGCGTGATCCGGACTGGCGTGATTTCCTGGATTTCGCTGACGCGCTGACCCACAAGCGCCGCGCGGCGATCCGGCGCGAGCGTCAGCAGGTCGTGAAGGCGGGACTGCATTGCGAATTCCGCGAGGGCGGTTCGCTGACCGATGCCGAATGGCACACGATGCACCGCCTCTACACGCACACCTTCGACGAGAAAGGCAACACCCCCACGCTGACGCCCGGGTTTTTCCGTCATCTCGGTGCGGCGTGTGCGCAACGTTCGCACGTGGCGTTTGCCCGCCGCGGCGGCGGGATCATCGCGGGCGCGCTGTTCCTGTCTTCGCATGACACGCTGTACGGTCGCTACTGGGGTGCACGGGAACACGTGCCGGGGCTGCATTTCGAACTGTGCTACTACCTGGGCATCGAGCATTGCCTGTGGCGCAGGCTCGACCGTTTCGAACCCGGTGCGCAGGGCGAGCACAAGCTGGCGCGCGGTTTCCTGCCGGTGCGCACGCACTCGCGGCACTACCTCGCCGATCCGCGTTTCCGCGACGCGGTGCGCGCGGCGCTGCGGCGTGAAGCCGCGCTGCAGGATGCGCGCGGCGCAGCGCTGCTGGCGCATGCACCGTTCGCGCAACGCGAGGCCGCGCCCGGATGATGCGCATCACGAGACTCGATCCGCGCCGGCCGCAGGCGTTCCCTTCTCCGGAGGACGCCCTGTCCGATCCCAACGGCCTGCTGGCGTTCGGCGGCGACCTTTCGCCGGAACGCCTGCTGGCGGCCTACGCACGGGGGATCTTTCCGTGGTATTCGGAAGGTGATCCGCTGCTGTGGTGGTCGCCCGATCCGCGCTGCATGTTCGCGACCGACGCCGTGCACGTGTCGCGCAGTCTCGCGCGGGCGCTGCGCAGGTCGGCGTGGACATGGAGCATGGATCGCGCCTTCGAGAGCGTGATGCGCGAGTGCGCCGCGCCACGCGCCGGCCAGGACGGCACCTGGATCACCCAGGACATGATCATGGCGTATGCGCGGTTGCACCGGCTCGGCCACGCGCACTCGCTGGAAATCTGGAACGGCGGCAGGCTGGCGGGCGGCATCTACGGCGTCGCGGTCGGCAAGCTGTTCAGCGCGGAATCGATGTTCTCGCGCGAGGACAACGCCTCCAAGGCCGCCCTGCTCGCCCTGTCGCGTGTCCTGCACGCACGCGGCTTTCCTTGGATCGATGCACAGGTGCCCAACCCGCACCTGCTGCGGATGGGCGCGGTCACGCTGCCGCGCGCACGTTTCCTGAAACGGCTGGCGCGACTGGTGACGCTGCCGGATCCCGAAGCGTGGCCGCGCGGAGCAATGCCGGTCTCGATGCTGGCATGA
The DNA here is from genome assembly GCA_021325195.1 of Gammaproteobacteria bacterium. Taxonomy (GTDB): domain Bacteria; phylum Pseudomonadota; class Gammaproteobacteria; order Xanthomonadales; family Rhodanobacteraceae; genus 66-474. The sequence goes on from JAJPHQ010000023.1 coordinate 26,698, forward strand.
ATTCGCCCTGAAACAGGCGTAGATTAGACTCTCCCGACGCGAGGAGTGCACCGCCATGAGCGACAAACCCGATCCCGTCAAGGCCGCGAAGGAAAGTGTCGAATCGACGCGCCGCTTCAGCAAGGGCGTGATGGAATCCGCCCAGCAGATCTGGCTGGCCGGCTTGGGCGCGCTGTCGAGGACGCAGCAGGAAGGCAGCAAGTTCTTCGACACGCTGGTCGAGGAAGGCAGCAAGGTGCAGGAAAAGACGCGCGCCTACACCCGAGAGCAGATCAAGCAGGCGCGCGAGCAGGCCGAGCCGTGGATCGACGAGGCACGCCGCCGCACCAACGACGCGCTGGGCAAGCTGGAAAAGGCGTTCGACGAACGCATCACCCGCGCGGTGCAGCGGCTCGGCATGCCCAGCCGGAAGGACTTCGATGACCTGTCCGCGCGCATCGACGCGCTGCTGCGGGAAGTGCGCGCGGCGGGACCCTCGACCCGCAGGCCCGGCGCACGCAAGTCGGCCGGCGTGAAGCCGGGTTCGGCGAAAAAATAGCTCACGGCTGGCACGTTGCATGCTGCGCCGATTCTCGGCGTGCATGCCCGCCCAATCCTCGGAACACCGGAACGATTTCCATGGCCGACGAACTGACCGCCGCATTCGAGCAGGCCGCCGCGGACGTCAAGCAGTTGCGCGAACGTCCGGACAACGACACGCTGCTGAAACTCTACGCGTTGTACAAGCAGGCCTCGGAAGGCGACGTGCACGGCGCCAAACCGGGCTTCTTCGACTTCGTCGGCACCGCCAAGTACGAGGCATGGTCGAAACTGCGCGGGATGGACCGCGACGAGGCGCGCAGGAAATACATCGAGCTGGTGCGCAAGCTGGAATCCCCCACGCCGGGAAAGCCCTGAGCCAATCCAGCCGGAATTCGTCGGGACCCGCCGGATTGGGCACACGCCCGGACTCGGCTTCGCACGTCGAGCAGCTGCAACGAATGCGTGCTTGATGTGCGCGCGGCACACCCTTGCGCCGTCCGGAAACCATCACGAATCGGGGTTTCCCTGGCGCAGTCGGAGCCAACGCTCCGCGCACGCACGCAGACAGACGCGGGGAGACAAAAAGAACAGCGCGCTCAATCCAACCGTTTGCTCGGGTCCCGTCTGCGTGTTGCGCGTTGGCCCGCGGACTGCCGTTGCATGGCTTCCGCCACCGCCCGCTCGCGTTCGCCGGGTGCCGCGGCCAGCCCGGCGCGCGCACCCTCGCGGTCGGCGTCGCTGCGGTTCTGGCTGAGCTTGTAGCGCCCGATCAGGCTCTCGATCCGCAGTTCGATGCCCACGATGTGGCGCATCTCGGCACGCACGTAGTCGTCCGGCGCGTCGGTGACACACCAGCGATGCTCGCGATGCCGTTCGTGGTGGTCGGTGAGGCGGGTCAGGAGGTCGTACAGCCGCGCCTCGTCGTCGAACGCGGTCAGCGTGCCGCGCGCCTCCACCGCGAGGTAATTCCAGGTCGGTACCTGGCGCGGATCGTCGCGCTTGCCGGGATACCACGACGGCGACACGTAGGCATGCGGCCCCTGCAACACCGCCAGTGCGGGTGCGCCCTTGCCGAGATCGCGCCATTGCGGGTTGTAGCGCGCGAGGTGTCCCACCAGCGTGCCGAACGGACCGCGTTCCGCATCGAGTTCCCAGGGCAGGTAGCTGGTCGCATAGCCCGACACCGGATGCGTCACCAGCAGGCCGAACGCCAGTTCACGGATTGCCGCGTGCAGCACCTCGATGCGTTCTTCGCGAAAGGCGGGGCTGGGATAGGTCATGCCGTTCGATGGACCGGGTCGGTTTCGTTCGTGGGTCGGGTTCGACACCCGGCCACGTAGCGGGTTGATGGGCCTGCCTCAACGCAGAGGCGGCATCCGGATTTCGGGCCCTGTGCCCTCGTGGCGGCGGTCCCACGCGCGCAGCTCGTCGCGCAGCACCGCGATCCGCTGATGGCCCAGCGCATTGCGGTCCTCGTCCAGCAGGTTGCCGTCCAGCAGCTCGGCGATCCGCTGCGCGGCCGGCAGCAGCGTATCCCACGCATCCAGTGCGCTGAGCGGGCCGGGCAGCGTGATGAAGAACGTGAGTCCCGGCGTGGTCAGTTCACCGATCCGGTTCATGTCGAAATAACCGGGCTTGACCATGTTGGCCATGCTGAAGATCGGACCGGCATCGGGCCGGCCATCGACCAGCCGGTGGAAGATGTGCATGTCACCGAACTTGAGACCCGCCTTCTCCGCCGCGACCGCGATGTCGCTGCCCCGGAAATGACCGCCGTGACGGGCCACCAGGTACAGCGTCACGATGCGTTCGACCGGCAGGTCGCGCGGGCGCCTGCCCGGCGCCGGACGCGCCGGTGTTTGCGCAGCCGGGGCGCCGCGCGCGGCGGCGACGGTGGCGCCCAGCCGGTCCAGTTCGCGGTCCATCGCGATGTCGAGATGGCCCTGCCGCGACGCCGTTTCCGGTGCGGCCGCACCGGAATCGCCGATTACGGGTTCGATGCGCTCGTCTCTGCCGCGCCTGAACAGCACGCGCCGCCCCTGCCCCGGCTGGCGTGGCCGGCCGAAGAAATAGATGGCGGCAAGGATGACCACGCCGATGACGGCGATGACGATGCGCAGCGCGTTGGTCGAGATGACGGTCTCCACGGCACGGACTTTAGCAAACCGCGCGTGGCCACGCGCGGCGCTTCCCGAAAGGCGCGGCCACGCGGTCCACGGCCGGGTGCACCGGCCGCTTGCATGCGCAGGAATGCCGGCTACGCGGCAACGCCGGCCAGCTTGGTCGCCTCTTCCAGATCCACCTGCACCAGCCGCGACACGCCCGGTTCGCGCATGGTCACGCCGCACAACTGGTAGGTCATTTCCATCGTGGCCTTGTTGTGGGTGACCACGATGAACTGCACCTTGCCGGACATGTCGCGCACCAGCTGCCCGAAGCGGCCGATGTTGCCCTCGTCCAGTGGCGCGTCCACCTCGTCGAGCAGGCAGAACGGCGCGGGATTGAGATTGAAGATCGAGAACACCAGCGCCACCGCGGTCATTGCTTTCTCGCCGCCCGAGAGTAGCGAGATGTGGCTGTTCCGCTTGCCCGGCGGCCGCGCCATCATGGTCACGCCGGCGTCCAGCAGGTCCTCGCCGGTGAGCTCCAGATAGGCGTGCCCGCCGCCGAACAGCCTGAGGAACAGCTCCTGGAACCCGGCGTTGACGCGGTCGAAGGTTTCCTTGAAACGCTGGCGGGTCTCGCGGTCGATCTTGTGGATCGCGTTCTCCAGCGTTTCCAGCGCGGTGGTGAGGTCGGTCATTTGCGCGTCGAGGTATTCCTTGCGTTGCGCGGCCTCGGCATGTTCGGTGATCGCGGCGAGGTTGACCGGCTCCAGCCGGGCGATCCTCGCGTCGAGATCGGCGATCTTTTCCTGCCACGCGTCGGGCTGCACCTCGTCGGAGAGATTGGCCAGCAGCGGCTCGATCTCCAGGCCCGCCGCGCGGATCGCCTCGGCATGCTGTTCGGCGTGCATGCGCTGGCTCTGTTCCTCCAGCCGCAGCTTTTCCAGTGCGTCGCGTTCGCCGGCCATGGATTGCTCGATCGCATGACGCTGCTGTTCGAGCTGGCGCAATTCGCCGGCGGCCTCCTCCACCAGCTTGCGCGCCTCGACCAGCCTGCGGTCAACCATCAGGCGCTGGTCCAGGCAGAGCTGGCGCTCGCGCTCCAGCACGGCACTGGGATCGTTGTCGGCCGCGAGCTGCGCATCGAGACCGGCGCGATGCGTTTCCAGTTGCGCGCGCTGCGCCTCCAGACGCTGCAGCGATTGCTCTACGGACGCCAGCGCGGCCCGCTTCGATTCCAGCGCCAGCGCGTGACGGTGCGCCGCGTCGGCGGCTTCCTGCGCGTCGGCGCGCGCGGCTTCGCGGCATTCCAGCAATTGCCGGCGCTCGCCTTCCAGCGCCGCACGGGTCTGTTCGTGCTCGCCCATGTATGCGACCGCCGTTTCCATCCGCGCGCGCGCCGCATGGAGCAGCGATTCGTTTTCGGCGAGCCGGCGCTCCAGCTCGTCGAGTTCGCCGTCGATCGCCTGCAGGCGCGCGGCAGCGCTGTCGATCCGGCCCTGCCGGCTCTGCAGTTCGCCCGCCAGTTCCGACAGCCTCCGATGCGCACCGTACAGTTCGCGTTGCAGGTCGTCGCGCGCCTGCTCGGCGGCGAGGCGCTGGTCGCGCACCTCGGCCTGGCGCTGCTGCAATTCGGCCAGACGCTGTTCGATCGCGGCCAGTTCCGCCGAGGCTTCCTGCAGTTCGCGCTCGCGCGAGATCACGCCCATCTGGCCGCCTTCGGTGCGGCGCACCCGCGCGAAGCCGGGGCCCAGCCACACGCCGTCGCGGGTGATCACACTCGCCGGCGCATGCAGGCCTGCCGCGATCGAACGCGCCTCGTCCAGCGTTTCCGCACAGCGCACCTGCGCCAGCATCGCCAGTGCCGCGGCGGGGCCGCGCGCGCGCGCGGCCAGCGTGCCGTGCGCGCCGTGCGCGTCGCCCTCGCCCCCGCCGATCAGGCTGATGTCGGTTTGCGCGACCTGCGCCAGTTCACCCGCCAGCGAAGCGGGATCATCGACCAGCACGCCCTCCAGCAGGCCGGCCAGCACGGTTTCCACCGCGCGTTCCCAGCCGGCATCGACCTTCAGGCGCACACCCAGCCGGTCGCAGTCGGACAAGCCGACCTTTTCGAGCCATTCCCGTGCGGCGTCG
>JAJPHQ010000036.1 GCA_021325195.1 Gammaproteobacteria bacterium
CTTCGTCAACGCCGCCGTCAGCGTCGTCTTGCCGTGGTCCACGTGCCCGATCGTCCCCACGTTCACGTGCGGCTTCTTGCGCTCGAATTTCTCTTTGGACATGGCGTCGTTACCTATCTGTGAGTCTTGGTGTCTGGTGGTCTGTGCTGCTGCTTGCTGCGTCGTGTTTCCGGAACCGGGACCCGGCTCCTGTTGGTGCTCACGACAGGAATCGAACCTGTGACCTCTTCCTTACCAAGGAAGTGCTCTACCGACTGAGCTACGTGAGCGAAGGTTTTCGGTCCTCCATGACGGCAACGATCAAGACCGGCGTCCAGGCCGGACTTTTCGCGAAACCTCAGCCGTCCTCCATGACGGCAACGATCAAGACCGGCGTCCAGGCCGGACTTTTCACAAGAGCTCACTCCGTTGCGGCCATTGCCGGCAAATGGCTGGCGAACGGCAATCCAATGGAGCGGGAGACGGGAATCGAACCCGCACCATCAGCTTGGAAGGCTGAGGTTCTACCATTGAACTACTCCCGCATCAGCGGTGTTCTCTGGCGAAGCCTGTCCGGCTCCGTTGCATGCAACCCGGTGGAGGGAGGTCTACCGCCACTCTCCAATGTAAATGTGGAGGGAGGTGGATGACTCCGGGCGTCCTGCCCTCCGCCCCTCCGGGGCCGCGCCGCTTCGCGTCGCGTTCCGATTCGCTCCCGGCGAATCGGTCGAACCGACATTTCTGTTCCGGTGGTTCGCATCCACCTCAACGAAACATTTGTACCTCTTGAATCTGGTGGAGGGAGGTGGATTCGAACCACCGAAGGCGTAAGCCAGCAGATTTACAGTCTGCCCCCGTTGGCCGCTTGGGTATCCCTCCGAATCTTTAGGTTGTGTGAAAACTTCGGGCCACCATGCAAGTCGACCAAGGCGTAAGCCAGCAGATCACATTCCCTGTCTGCCCCCGTTGGCCGCCTTCGGTATCCCTCCGAATCTTTAGGTTGTGTGAAAACTTCGGGCCACCATGCAAGTCGACCAAGGCGTAAGCCAGCAGACCACATTCCCTGTCTGCCCCCGTTGGTCGCCTTCGATTTCCCTCCGGAAATGCCGTCTGGCCCGCTTTCCGCCGACGCGAAAACCCGGGAATGCCTGCCGACATCCCGGAAGCGCGGCTAACCTCTCACAAAGACTGCGTATTCTCGCGGTCTTCGGCATGCAAGTCAACCGCCGCCCCGGGCCCGAAAACCGGGTCGGGCGGCGGCTTCAACCCGGAAGGTTGAATCAGGACAGGCCCTCCGACAAGCTCCGGGCCGCCGCAATTTCCGAGGTCCACGCACGGTTGCGGTGTGCGGTGCGTCACAAATGTTCAAAATTTTTTGGGGAGGGGGGGGGTACTCACCCATGACCGATGGCACAGCGCGTGCTATTACCCCTGCGGCGCACAACAACTTCCCGGCACCCCCGGATGTCGCGTGCACCAGACAACCCTTCGTCCGATGCACAACTTTTTGAGGAACCACGCACAATGAACATCAAGACCACCCTTATTGCCACTGCCCTGGCGACTGCCGGACTGGCACTTTCCACCGCTCATGCCGGCACCAGCACGGCCACCATGCCGGTCACCATCACCATCCAGAATGCCTGCAATGTCAGCTCGGTCGCGCCGACCACGCTGAATTTCGGTACCCAGGGCCCGCTGACCAGCGCGGTGAACCAGACCTCGACGATCACCGTGATCTGCACCAAGAGCGCACCGTACAACATCGGCCTCGATGGCGGCGGCAGCGGCAACGTCAATGCGCGCACGATGGTCAACGGCTCCAACACGGTCAGCTACCAGCTCTATTCCGACAGCAACCGCACCGTGGTCTGGGGCAACACCATCGGCACCAACACGGTGACGGGCACCGGCACGGGTTCGGCCCAGGCGTACACGGTGTACGGCCAAGTGCCCGCACAGACCACGCCGCCGGCGGGCGTCTACAACGACACGGTCAACGTCACCGTCACCTACTGAGCCGCGGGCGATGCGCAGACGATGGTTCCACCGCAGTCTGCTGGCCGCGGCGATGGCGGCGGCTTGCGGCATGGCGGGCGCTTCCGGATTGCAGGTCGCGCCCGTCGGCCTCGAGTTCCTGCCGGCCACTCCCGCGCAGGGGCTGTGGCTCACCAACACCGGTGACCAGCCGCTTCACGCGCAGGTGCGGGTGTTCCAGTGGACCCAGGCCGGCGGCAGGGATGTCCTGACCCCGACCCAGGCGCTGGTCGCAAGCCCGCCGATGCTGAGTCTTGCTCCCGGCGCGCGGCAACTGGTGCGAGTGATCCGGCTCGGCCAGCCGGACGCGAACGGCGGCGAGCAGGCCTACCGCCTGCTGGTGGATGAACTGCCGCAAGCGCAGCCGCAGAAGCAGACCGGGGTGCAGTACGTCCTGCGCTATTCGATTCCGGTGTTCGTCGAACCGGCGAATCCGCCCGACACGACCGCTATAGCGGCCACCCTGCGCTGGTCGCTGGCCCGGGAAGGCGACGGTATCGCCCTGCAGGTCAGGAACACCGGCACGGCACACGCACAGCTCAGCGAAGTCAGCCTGCTGCCGCCCGCGGGCGCGCCCATCACGGTGTCCGCTGGCCTGCTGGGTTACGTGCTGCCCGGCATGACCATGCGCTGGCCATTGAACATCCCCGCATCCCGGCTTCCGTCCGGCACCCAGCTCAAGGTCGAGATCAATGGCAAGCCGGTCGAACAGGCTTTCGCGGTCGGCGACCTGCCTCGCTAGCGCCCTGCTGCTGCCGGGATTCGCCGCGGCGGCTTCAGCCGGCGCGGCGTCGGCGGGCGGCCCGGACGTGTCGGTGGTGCAGGATGCTTCCGTCCCCGGTCCGGCTGCGGGACTTGGCGAGGACCTGTATCTCGAGGTCGTGCTGAACGGCAACGACACGCACCAGATCGCGCATTTCATCCGCGCGGGCGACAGCTTCCGCGTCAGCGCCGACACGCTGCGCAAGCTCGGCTTCCGGCTGTCGGCCGACAAGCAGGGCGAAACGGACCTCGCCGCGTTGCCGGGTGTAAGCGTCCACTACGACGAAGCGGCACAACAACTGGAAATCACCGCGCCACCCGGACTGGTCGAACAGAATGTCGCCGTGCTGAACGCGCGCGCCAACGCCATTCCGCACCCCACGGCTTCTCCCGGCCTGCTGCTGAACTACGACCTGTACGGCGCGCGCGACAACCACGACGACACCAATCTCTCGCTGTACACCGAATTGCGCGCCTTCAACGCCTGGGGCGTGCTTTCCAGCACCGCGCTGACCCGCAGCACCGACCTGCCCGGCACCGGCACGCAGACCGACAGCGTGCGTCTGGATACCACCTTCAGTCATTCCTGGGTCGATCGGGCGCTGACGCTCAGGATCGGCGACATCATCAGCGGCGCACTGGACTGGTCGCGCGCCACACGGCTGGGCGGCATCCAGCTGCAGCGCAATTTTGCGCTGCAGCCGGACCTGATCACGTTCCCGGTGCCGGCGTTCTACGGCCAGGCCAGCCTGCCCTCGACCGTGGACCTCTACATCAACGGCATGAAGCAGTACAGCAGCAACGTGCCGGCCGGTCCGTTCCAGTTGAATACCGTTCCCGTGGTCAACGGCAACGGCCAGGCCGCGGTGGTGATCACCGACGCGCTTGGCCGCCAGACCACCATCGCGTTTCCGTTCTACACCACCAACCTGCTGCTGAAGCCCGGATTGAGCGACTATTCGCTGGAATTGGGTTTGGTCCGCAGGAATTACGGACTGGACTCGTTCGACTACGGTTCCGATCCCGCGTTCAGCGGCACCTGGCGACGCGGCTTCACCAACTGGCTGACGCTGGAGGGCCACGCCGAGGCGACCGCGGGCCTGACCGAAGGCGGCGCCGGCGCGGACATCGCGATCGGTGAAGCCGGCGTGCTCAACGCCTCGTTCGCGGCCAGCAACAGCCACGGCGCCAGCGGGCGGCAGGCCGAGCTCGGCTACAACTGGCGCAACGAGCGCTTCAATTTTTCGTTCGACACCCTGCGCACCTTCGGGGACTACAACGACATCGCCTCGCGTTACAGCCTCCCGCCGCCCAGGCGCTCCGACCGCGCGCTGGCGGGCCTGATGCTGGGCACGCTGGGCAGCATCGGCGTCAGTTACGTCGCGCTGGAATATCCCGGTCAACCGCGTTCGCGCTTCGCCAGCGCGTACTACTACAAGTCGCTGGGACAGCGCGTCGCATTCAACCTCAGCGCCAACCAGAATCTGGACGACCACCGCGACCGCAGCCTGTTCCTGAGTTTCTCGCTGGCACTCGACCACAACATCTCGGCGTCGCTGTCGGCCCAGCACGACCGCACCGGCAACCTCGCCACGCTCGACGTCAGCAAACCGGTCAACCCCGACGGCGGACTCGGCTGGCACCTGCGCGCGCTGGACGGCAGCAGTCAGCACGGCGGATCGGCTGAACTCGGCTACAACGGCCAGGACGGCCAGATCCTGGCGGGCGTGCAGAACCTCAACGGCGACACGCTGGGCTACGCCGATTTCTCCGGCGCGCTGGTGTTCATGGACAACCAGTTCTTCCTCGCCCGCCGGATCGACAATGCCTTCGCGGTGGTGTCCACGGACGGCGTCGCCGACGTGCCGGTGATGCTGGAGAACCGCCCGATCGGCACCACCAATTCGCGCGGCGACCTGCTGGTGACGCCGCTGAACTCCTACCAGCGCAACAAGCTCTCGATCGACCCGATGAAACTGCCGGCAAACGTGGACATCAGCCGGGTCGATGCGGAGGTCGTGCCTTCGGATCGTGCCGGCACGCTGGTGAAATTCGGGATCCGGACCGTGCACGCGGCCAGCGTGATCCTGCACGACGCCGGCGACCGCGCCCTCAAGGAAGGCAGCAGCGTCACGCTGCGCGGCAGCTCCGCGCCGGCCGCGATGGTCGGTTACGACGGCATGGTCTATCTGGAAAAGCTTTCCGCGCACAACACGCTGGACGTGCAAACCGCGCACGGTTCGTGCGTCGCGCAGTTCGATTATCACCCGCAAGGGCAGACGGTGCCGGTGATCGGGCCGCTGGTCTGCCGGGAGGCAAAGCCATGAACCACACCTTGCTGCGCTGCTGCGCCGCCTTGCTGCTGATCGGGTTCGGGCTGTTCTGGCACAAGCCGGCGCAGGCGGCGATCACCTGCTCCAGCGCGGCGATGAGCAGTCTTGCATTCGGTACCGTCGATCCGCAATCGAGCCAGACTGATTCCACGGCCACCTTCACTTATACCTGCAGCAACGACTCCCCGAACACCACCTATTCGGCGACGATCTGCTTCAGCATCGGCGAGCCGGGCGGCGGCCCGACCGATCCGCGCCAGATGCACGACTCGGCGGGTGATGCCCTCAACTTCCAGATGTATCAAGACCCGGCACGGACTGTGGTGTGGGGAAGCCAGTTCTTCGGCACCTACCGGACACCCCTGGTGGTAAACGTGACCTTGTCGGGAATTCTGGGAGGCAACTACTACATCAACGGCAGCGCCACCCTTTACGGCCGCGTGCTCGGAAATCAACCAACTGCCGTTCCCGGAAACTACACGGATCAATACAACAACGGCGACACCGCCGTCAGCATCAACCAGCAAAGAGGCAACACAGCGCCGGGTACGTGCGGTGCCACGGGAGGAGGGCCTTACTTCCCCTTCCTGGTTTCCGCCACCGTGATCAAGAAATGCACGGTGACCGCCAGCCCGCTGAACTTCGGCAACAGCGTCGGGCTGCTGACCTCTGCCGTGAACGCCACCACCGCGCTGGGCGTGCAGTGCTCCAACGGCACGCCCTACAACGTCGGGCTGGACGGCGGTCAGAACAGCGGCGGCAACATCAACGCGCGCAAGATGGCGCTGGGCGCCAGCAGCATTGCCTACCAGCTCTATCAGGATTCCGCCCGAAGCGCGGTGTGGGGCAACACCATCGGCACCAACACCGTAACCGGTACGGGTACTGGCATCACGCAATCCCTGACAGTGTACGGACAGGTTCCTCCGCAGCCCACGCCGCCGGCCGGCACCTACAACGACACCATCACGGTGACGGTCACGTACTAGCTGGTGTGCCGTCCCGAAAATACCTTCGTCATTCCGGACGAACCCGCGAAGCGGGTGAGATCCGGAATCTGCTCCCGTTAGCTGCAAAAACAACAGCAGATTACAAAGTCCATCCATGGACTTTGCCCTTCGGGCCGACCTTCGGCTGTTCAGTCGTTCCAGACGAATTTGTCCGGGTTCCTGCGCCGGCATCCCGGCGCAGCCCCCGGAATGACGACGTGGAGATTCTTCCGGGACGCCACACCAGAGGGCTTCGTTAACCTGCCCGCGGTGACAGCAGCTCTGTATCGCAGGAATGGCCTTCCCCTCACAAGCGAGTCTCCGTTTGGTATAGGCTGCTGCCAAACACGAGAAACGCCGGAGGGCGAACGTGTTCCAATCCGCGGGCGGGAAGCCGCAATGGCGGTGACATGAATCGCGTTCTGCCGCGTTGCTGTGCAGTCTTGTTGTTGCTGGCACTTGGCGCCTGCTGGGGGCACCCTGTGCAAGCGGCGCCGGTAACCTGCACGGCATCGGCGACCAATGTCGCGTTCGGCAGCGTCAATCCGCAGAACAGCCAGACCAACGCCAACGGGACGCTCAGCTACACCTGCACCAACAACAGCCCCTCGGTCCATTACATCACCGCCTGTTTCAGCATCGGTTACGGCGTGCAAAGTGGAGCCCAGATCAACCCACGGCAGATGACGAATGCCCTGGGCAATATCCTGAAGTTCCAGCTCTATCAGGATCCAACGTTGTCCACCATCTGGGGCAGCCAGACCATCGCGGGAACTTTACCGCTGATGGTCAACGTGATCGTTCCGGCCAACGGCTCCAACCCCGGCACGGCAACCATCTACGGGCAGGTATTGGGCGGCCAGACCACGGCCGTGCCCGGCAGTTATCAGGATGTCTTCAGCGGTTCCAATACTGCCGTCACCGTCAAGGACGGCGGCAACAAATTTCCCGGCAACTGCGACAACACCATCGTCGGCACTTTTCCATTCACCGCGAGCGCAACCGTGGTGAATCAATGCACGGTCAGCGCCGGCACGCTGAACTTCGGTACCGTGGGATTGCTCACCGCGGCTGTCACCGGAACATCGACCATCACGGTGCAATGCCCCTTGCTTACGTCCTACAACGTAGGACTTGATGCGGGACAGAACGGCGGCGGCAACATCAATGCACGCGCAATGGTGCTGGGTGCGAACAGCATCGGCTACCAGCTTTATCAGAATCCGGGGCTAACCACGGTGTGGGGCAATACCGTCGGCACCAACACGGTGGCCGGAATAGGCACCGGCCTTCCACAGAATTACACGGTTTACGGCAACGTGCCTCCGCAGCCCACGCCGCCGGCCGGCACCTACAACGACACCATCACGGTGACGGTCAGTACTGAGCCGCGTTCAAGACGATGGCTGCGGATGCAGCGTGGCCAGCGGATTGCCCGAGGCATCCAGCAGCGTCAGGGTGTCGTCGTCGCGCTGCAGGCGCGCGGCCGCACGCAGTGCCGCGAACACGCCGCGTTCGGTTGCCATCGCGCCGGCCGGTTGCAGGCAGGCCATCTTGGTGGACATCACACCGCCCACGTGCAGGGTGCCGTCGTCAGTGAGCGTGTACGGCGCGCCGTAGCTGTTGCAACCCGCGCGTCCCGAGATGTGGCCGCTGGCGTCGAACCGCAGGGTGGCGGTCACCGCCGCGGGCACCGGCACGCCCGCCACGGTCGAAAACTGCCAGCTCGTGCCGGCCAGGCCGCCGGCGATCGCGGCGGCGGACGGTGCCGACGGCGCGGTCGCCGCTGGCGGGGGGGCGGCGGGCGCGGCGTCGCGCGTGGCGTTCACGCCGCAACCGGCCAGCGCCATCGCCGCCATCAACACGAAGGGAATCCAACGCATGGCTGCTGTCCTCCTCCGGACGGGGGTTCCTACCATGCACCGCGCATGCTGAATCCAGGGTGGTCCCCGCTTGCCGGACCCGGGCCGGCCCCGGATGCGCCGCCGGTTGTCGCGGGTAGCGTGTCGTGTCCGACGAGTCGCCCGCCGTGCACGTCGATGCGTCTGCGAAACGCCGCACCGGATACCGCGCAGGACGGCAGCCTCAAGCCGCTCCGGGTGCCCACGCCGATCACCACGAATCCGGGCAGGTCCAGGGGCTTGCCGGGCGCCACCCGATCGCGCAGATAGCGATCCAGCGCCTCGCGTCCGCCCGCGCGCTCTACTTCGCGCAGTCGTTCGGGAATCACCACCCAAGCATGTCCTTCGGAATCCCGGCTCAGCAGACGCGCCTCGCCGTCCGGATCGACCAGCAATGCGCTGTCCTGATCCACGCCCAGCCCGCAGATCGCGGCAGTGTGCTGCGCCTTCGCCAGCCGCGCGACGAACGCCAGCAGCCGCCCGAGCCGGCCGCGTTGCGCGAAATGCGTGTCGGTGATGGTGTGCGCAAGCAGCGGCAGGTCGAGGAAACGATCGACCAGCGTGACCGCGGCACCGTCCGGATCACGCAGCGCCTGCTCCGAGGTGATGCTGCCGCCGTCCAGCGCGCCGTAGCTCCACTGGCCCAGGATCGCGAGCCCGGCGCTGGTGCCGCCGATCGGCTTGCCGGCGCGGACGTGCGCATTCAGCGCGTCGTTGAGCGGCGTGCCCTTCCAGAAATTCACGTAGTTGGCCTGATCGCCGCCCGCGATGAAGATGCCGTCGGCGTGCCGCACGACGGCCAGCACGTGCGGATCGCCGGCCGCTGCGCGCGAATGGAAGACCAGCGTCTCGACCGACGCCACGCCGCCGACGTCGTGATAGAGGTATTCCTGCAATGCGTCGCCGCCCGAGGCGCGCAGGATCACGATGTGGCCGTGCCCCGCCTGCACCGCAAACCACTTGAAGGCGTCGTCGATCTCGCGGCCGCCGCCCATCAGCAGCAAGCCGGGGGAAGTCTTGGGCACAACCTGAGCGGCAGGATCGCCGGCCGCGAAGTATTCGTAGCCCGCAGCCTTCGCCTCGGCAACCGTGCCCGTCAGCGGGCACGACAACACCGCGCCCAGCATCAGCCACCCCCACGGACGACGCGCACCCGGGCGCGTTCGACACCTCATGCCTAGACTCCCCGAACGTGGTCCCGTGGCCGCCGGTTTCCGGCGGCCACGGGCGCGTCCCTCGTGCACATCATGACGGGAGACGAAATCGGGGCCATGTTCCCCCATGCCTGCGGATTCGTGTCCACGGCAGGCCGGTGATGCGCTAAGGTCGCGGGATGGGGAACCCGCTAGACGACTGGTTCGTACGCGAGGTGCTGGTGCACGAGGAGGCGCTGATGCGCTTCCTGCACCGCAACTGGCGCGACCACGACGAGGTCTGCGACCTGCGCCAGGAAATCTACGTGCGCATCTACGAGGCCGCGGCGCGGCAGCGGCCGGACTCGACGAAATCGTTCCTGTTCGCCACCGCGCGCAACCTGCTGGCCGACCGGGTGCGGCGCCAGCGCATCGTGTCGATCGCGGCAGTGGGTGATCTGGAGCAGTTGAACGTCTTGAACGACGAGCTTTCCCCGGACCGCTGGCTGGGCGGCCGGCAGATCCTGAGGCGGCTGGCCGAGGCGCTGGACCGGCTGCCAGACCGCTGCCGCGAGGTGGTGTGGCTGCGGCGTGTGGAGGACCTGCCGCAGAAGGAGATCGCGAGAAGGCTCGGGATCAGCGAGAAGACCGTCGAAAAACACATCGCCAAGGGATCGCGGTTGATGGCGGATTATTTCCACGGAGGCTCCGGCGGCGGCGACACGCGCGTGCAGGCGCAACCCGCGCGCGGCCGGATGCACGAGCCGTGACGAACCCCGACAGCCGGCAAGTCGAGCGCGAAGCCGCGGCGTGGCTGGCGCGGCGCGACCGGGCCGACTGGTCGGCGCAGGACCAGTCCGCGTTCGACGCGTGGCTTGCGGAAGCGACGGGCCACCGCGTGGCGTTCCTGCGCCTGGAATCGGCGTGGCACGAGGCCGGAAGACTCAGGGCGCTGGGCGCCGGCGCCGCGTCCGGCCGGATTCCCGCACGCCGCGAGTGGGCGCACTCGCCCTACTTCGCGTCGGCGGTGGATGGAACGATTGCGGAAACGCGGCATCGCGGCGCTGCCGGCCGGCGCTGGCGCGTGACCGGGGGAATCGCGGCAGCGTTGCTCGGCATGGCGGTGATCGCCGCGGGCCTGGCGTGGTGGAACGGCGCCGGTATCGAACGCGGTGTCTGGCGCACCGCGCTGGGTGCGCAGCAAGTGGTGCACCTCAGCGACGGTTCGACTGCCACGTTGGACAGCGACACCGAACTCGCCGTCGTGCTGTCGCGGCGCGAGCGCGATCTTGAACTGGTGCGCGGCGAAGCCTTCTTCGAGGTCGCCCGGGACCCTTCCCGTCCGTTCGTGGTGCACGCCAACGGCTACCGCGTGACCGCGGTCGGCACGCGCTTCGACGTGCGCCGCGAAACGGACGGCTTGCGTGTGGTGGTGACGCACGGGCTGGTACGCCTGGACTCCGCGCGCGAGCCCGCGCGGACCGCCGCGATGCTGCCGGCGGGAAGCATCGCGACGGTCGCGGGGACCGAAGTCAGGGTGCAGCACGTGCCGCTGGAACTGGCGCAGGAATACCTGAGCTGGCGCGAGGGCTACGTGGTGTTCCACGGCACGCCGCTGGCCGACGCTGTCGCCGAGTTCAACCGCTACAACGTGCGTCAGATCGTGATTGCGGATCCCTCGCTGGACACCCTGCGCGTGGGCGGCAATTTCCGGCTGGACAACGGCGCGGCCTTCGTGCGGCTGATGCAGCAGGTCTTTCCCGTCCGCGCCGAACAGCGGGGCGACCGCATCGTGCTGTCGCGCCGGAGCGCCGAGCGGCGTGACTGAACGCCGTCTGCGCCGGCGGAACGGGGGATTCGAAACGCTGGCTCGTCTTCTCCCGAAAGGCGCCCTGTGGCGCCGATGGGGAGGGGATATGTCCAGACTGTTCATCCGTTGCCTGCTGATCGGGGCGCTGATCCTCGCCTGCCTGCTGCCGGCGACCTCGCCGGCGCAGAACAAGGCCGCAGGAGACATCGACATTCCGGCTGGGAACCTCGTCGCCGCGCTCGATGCGCTGGCGCGCCAGACCGGCGTGCAGTTCGTGTACGACGCCAACCAACTGGCCGGCGTGCAGACGCGCGGCGTGCACGGCAGGTTCGACGCCCGCAACGCGCTCGACAAGCTGCTCGACGGCACCGGATACGAGGCACGGCCCGACGCCTCGGGCGCGGTGGTGATCGTCAGGGACCCGCCGCAGCGGACACCGCAGCCGATACCGCAGGCCGCAGCGAAACCCGCCCACGAAAGCGCGCCCCGAACGCTGCAAGAGGTGGTGGTGACCGGCTCGCGCATCCCGCGCGCGCAGGTGGAAGGCGCGGCGCCGGTGGTCACGATCACCGCGAAAGACATCGAGCAACGCGGTTTCGTCAGCGTGCCCGACCTGATGACCTCGCTGACCCAGAACCTCGGCGCACTCGACAACAACCAGTACACCGACGGCTTCTCGCCCGGCGCGCAAGCCGTCGATCTGCGCGGACTGGGCCCCAACCACACGCTGGTGCTGGTCAACGGCCGGCGGATCGCCGACTACCCGCAGTCCTACCACGGCAACAGCAACTTCACCGACATCTCCAACATTCCGACCTCGCTGATCGACCGTGTCGAAATCCTGTCCGGCAGTGCCTCGGCGGTGTACGGCTCGGATGCGATCTCGGGCGTGATCAATTTCATCCTGAAGAAGAAGGCCGACGGCACCACCATCGATTACCGCGCGGGCGGCACCCAGCACGGCGGCGGCGGATCGCAGCGGCTGGACATCACCAGCGGCTTCTCGAAGGGCAGGCTCGATACCGTGTTCGGGCTGGAGCTGATCGACCAGAAACCGCTGTGGGCATTCCAGCGCAGCTACACCGATTCGCGGCTCGACAGCCCCGCGCCACCCAATCGGATCGTCGCGAGTCAGGTGTTCCTGCGCACCGATGTGTACGGCGACTATCTCGATCCCGGCAAGGCCACCTGCGATGCGCTCTCGTATCTGGACCACGGCACCGTGTTCTATGCGTCGCGTGCCGGTTATGCGGCCGACGGAGGGCCCGGCTACTACTGCGGCAGTTACTACGACGTGGGCTACGGCACCCTGGAAAACGGCCGCAGGATGGCCAACCTGTTTGCCTCGGCCACCTTCCACTTCAATGACCACACCGATTTCTATCTGGACGTGCTGGCCGGCACTTCGCACCAGGACAGCTACAACACGCCGCTGCAATGGCAGAACTGCGAACCGCTGAACGGCGATTGCACGCCGACCCCCTTCTACAACGCGGCCACCGGCCAGATCGAGCAGTGGCAGCGCCGCTACTTCACGATCGAGGAAAACGGCAATTTCAAGGCCGGCGAGATCCGCAACATCAACAACACGATTTCACTCAACACCGGCATCAAGGGCACCTTCGGCAACGACAGCGACTGGAACTACGAAGCGAACTTCGAACACTCGCAGAACAAGTTGGAGAGCAAATGGCCCGCGCTGGTCGCGGCCAGAGCGCAGGCGCTGTACCTGGGACCCTCGCTGGGCGTCGATCCCGACAGCGGTTACCAGATCTACGACGCACCGCCCAGCCGCCTGTACACGCCGCTGACCGTGGCGCAGTTCCGCTCGATCACCCAGGATTCGATCGACCACGACAAGAGCCGCACCGAGAACTGGTCGTTCACGCTCACCAACACCAACCTGTTCCACCTGCCCGCGGGGCCGGTCGGTTTCGCGGCAATCGCCGAATACGGCAATTCGTATTTCGGCCTGAAGGCCGATCCGCTATCGCTGAACGGCAGCTATTACGGGCTGCACAACACCGATGCCGTGGGCTCCCGCAATCACGCCGCGGTCGGCTACGAATTCAGCATCCCGGTGTTCTCGCAATTGACCGTGACGACGGCAGGCCGCTACGACCGCTACAACTACGGCGACACCACCAGCGGCAAGTTCACCTACGCGCTGGGCCTGGAATACCGCCCGTTCCAGAGCCTGCTGCTGCGCGGCTCGCTGTCCACCGGTTTCCGGGCGCCGGACCTTTCCTACCTGTACGCAGGTGAAAGCGGCTCCAGTTCCGGCGGCACCGATTACTGGCAGTGCCGTCTCCTTTATCCCGACACCGGACCCGACTTCGCCGACGACTGCCCGCTGGGCGACGTGGGCTTCAACGGCCGCAGCCACGGCAGCACCGCGCTCAAGGACGAGACCAGCAGGTCCTTCACCTACGGCTTCGTGTTCTCGCCCACGCCCAACTTCGACATCAGCGCCGACTACTACCGGATCAAGCTCAACAACGAGGTCGAGTACCAGGACAGCGACACCATCCTGCGCGAGGAGGCCGACTGCCGCCTGGGCCGGACCCTCGCCGGGACGCCGGTGGATGGCAATTCCGCCTTCTGCAAACAGATCGAAAGCCAGGTGGTGCGCAATCCGGCCAACGCACCGTACAACCCCAACGGCATCACCTCGGTGCTGGTGCTGCCCATCAACGCCGCGATCGACCAGACTTCCGGCATCGATCTCAAGGCGCATTACCGGCTGAACACAGGCCGCGCAGGCACGTTCGATTTCAACTTCGGTGCCACCTACGTGATCATGCACAAGACGCAGTTGAGCGCCGATTCGCCGGTCGAGAACGAACTGACCGACATCTACTACTGGCTGATCCCGCGCACCAAGGCCAACGCCTCGGTGACCTGGAACTTCCACGACTTCACCGCCACGCTGTACGGCTCGCGCCTGGGCGGGCTGCCCAACTACGCGGGTACCCAGCGCATCGGCCCGACCTTCCTGTACAACCTCACGATGGGCTACCGGGTCACGCCGCGCGTGAACGTGTCGCTGATCGTGGACAACCTGTTCGACGCCCGGCCGCCGCGCGACACGACGTGGACCAGCTATCCCTACTACGACCGCGCCTGGTTCAGTCCGGTCGGCCGTGCATACTTCGTGCAAATGAACATGAAGCTCGGAGGCAGCGATCACTGATCCGCGACTGCAACCATCCGGTGCAGCGTTGCGTTTGGATTCCGGATCACCGCTCCTTCATGTGCTGTCCGGGACCCGGACATCCTGACCTCGGCCGTCGCAAGTACACGCGTTTCAGTCAACCGGTCAGATATTGAAGCGGAAGTGCAGGACATCGCCTTCCTGCACCCGGTAGTCCTTGCCTTCCAGCCGCAACCGGCCTGCGTCGCGCGCACCGGCTTCGCCGCGGTACCTGATGTAATCGTCGAAGGAAATGGTTTCGGCGCGGATGAAGCCCTTTTCGAAATCGGTGTGGATCACGCCGGCCGCCTGCGGCGCGGTGGCGCCGCGCCTGACCGTCCACGCACGGACTTCCTTCGGACCGGCGGTGAAATAGGTCTGCAGGCCTAGCAGTGAATACGCCGCGCGGATCACGCGGTTCAGGCCGGGCTCGTCCAGACCCATGTCGCGCAGGAACGCGTCGCGGTCGGCGTCGTCCAGTTGCACCAGCTCCTCCTCGATCGCCGCGCATACCGGCACCACTTCCGCGCCTTCGCTGGCGGCGCGCGCGCGCACCGCATCGAGGTGCGGATTGTTCGCAAACCCATCCTCGCGCACGTTGGCGACGTACATCAGCGGCTTCAGCGTCAACAGGAACAGGGCGCGTATCTGCGATTTTTCATCATCGCTCAGGCCCAGCGAACGTGCCGCCCTGCCCTCGTCCAGCGCCGCCCGCAGTTTTTCCAGCAGCGGGCGCCTGGCCATCGCTTCCTTGTCGTTGGCCTTGGCGGCGCGTTCGGCCTTCGCGAGCGCCTTGTCCACCGCCTCCAGATCGGCCAACGCGAGTTCGGTGTCGATGGTCTCGATGTCGGCGACCGGATCGACCCTGCCGGTGACATGCACGATGTCGGGATGCTCGAAACAGCGCACCACGTGTGCGATCGCATCCACCTCGCGGATGTGCGCGAGGAACTGGTTGCCCAGCCCCTCGCCCTTCGACGCCCCCGCGACCAGGCCCGCGATGTCCACGAACTCGACCGACGCGGGAATGATCTTCTGCGGGTGCACGATGTCCGCGAGCTGTTGCAGGCGAGGATCGGGCACCGGCACCACGCCCACGTTGGGATCGATCGTGCAGAACGGAAAGTTCGCCGCGGCAATGCCCGCCTTCGTCAGCGCATTGAAAAGCGTGGACTTGCCGACGTTGGGCAGGCCCACGATGCCGCACTTAATGCCCACGGCGAACTCCGGGACCCGGACTGCGGAGGCAGAGCCCGTCCCGGGCTTGATCCGGGAATGCCGAAGCGAACGGCGAAGCCGGCCCGAAGGGCGAGCCGCAGGAGCGGCGACTTTCTCGGGACTCGGGACTCGGTAGAAGCAAAAGCAAGCGCATGGGTTGTCCGGTTATGGGTTCAGTTGGAAATGAATACGAGAGGTGAAGGGCTGCTCTTACGAGTCCCGGGTCCCGAGTCCCGAGTCCCGCGTCGTGTGCAATCGCTTCATCGCCTCGCTGAAGTCGCCCCGGACCAGCAGCGGCAACTGGTCCAGTGCGCGCGCGATCGCGTCCAGCATCGCCTGCTCGTCGGCCCTGGAGGGATTGCCCAGCACCCACGGCGTCACCCGGTCGCGGTCGCCGGGATGGCCGATGCCGATGCGCAGGCGATGGAACGCGCCGTGGCCGAGGTGGGTGATGATGTCGCGCAATCCGTTCTGGCCGCCGTGGCCGCCGTCGAACTTCAGCCGCGCGGTGCCGGGCGGCAGATCCAGATCGTCGTGCACCACCAGCAGTTCCTCCGGCGCGATCTTCCAGTAGTGCAGCGCCGCCGCCACCGCGATGCCGCTCCGGTTCATGTACGTCGCGGGCTTGATCAGCCGCACCGCCTCGCCGTCGATCTTCACCCGGCCGGTTTCCGCGTTCAGCCGGCTCTCGAAACCGAAACGCTCGCCCGCACCCGATGCCAGCGCATCGACGAACCAGAAACCGGCGTTGTGCCGGTTGCGCAGGTGTTCGGGCTCGGGGTTGCCGAGACCAGCGATGAGGCGGATTCCAGACATGAGGGTGACCGGGGACGCTGGGCAATGCGCTGCGCACAACAAACATCGTCATTCCGGCTCGCCGCGTGCGCGCCGTCCGGCATGACGACCAGAAAAGCCGGAGCATTCGTGCACGCGGTGAAAGTTCGGCGAACAGACATCCCTGGATCGTGGCGCCAGCCCGCACATCCCCGTGCGGGCGCTCTACAGGTTGTTGTGAAAGTGCTGTCCTGCACTTGACTCGCGCCATCCCTGGCGCTCGCCCTGCGGGCCGGCTTCGCTGTTCGCATCCGCTCCTGCGGATGCGTCTCAACGTCGCGAGTCTGGCACATGTCCGGACTCGCTCCCGACGGATCAAGCGCTTGCGCGCTTGGCAGGGTGTTTCTCAACACCCTGCCAAGCAGCGCGACATGCCACTCAAGGCATGTCGCACATGCTGCTTCTAGCCCTGCTTCTTCTCCGCAGCCGGCGCCTCGGGTTTCGCTGCAGCTGGCGCGGCTTCGCCCGCGGCCGGCGCGGGCTCGCCCGCGACCACCTCGCCCACGGCGGCTTCCGGCACCTCTTCCACTTCCTCGCGCACGGCCTGCGCCGAGGCGACGGTGTGGTCGTATTCCTTGCCCAGCTTCAGCTCCGGAATCTCCACGCCCGGCGGCAGCTTCAGGTCGGACAGGTGGATGATGCCGCCCAGTTCCAGGTTGCCGAGGTCCAGCTCGATGTATTCGGGCAGGTCCCCGGGCAGGCACGACACCTCTACTTCGGTCAGGTTGTGCGAGATCACCACGCCGGACATCTTGGCGGCCGGCGACTTCTCCTGATTGACGAAGTGGATCGGCACGCTGATCCGGATCGCCTTGTCCTCGTTGATGCGCAGGAAGTCGAGGTGCATCAGTTGCGGCTTGAACGGATGCTTCTGCACGTCGCGCAGCAGCACCTTCTGGCGCCTGCCCTCGACCAGCAGGTCGAGGATTGCCGAGGTGAACCACTCGTTGCGCGCGGCGATGGCGAGCTTGTCGTGGTCGAACTGGATGTTTTCGGCCGGTGCGCCGGCGCCATAGACGACGGCCGGAACCTTGCCGGCACGGCGCAGGCGGCGGCTCGCACCTTTCCCCTGGTCCGTGCGGCGTTCCGCCGCGATTTCGTGGATCTTTGCCATGTTTGTGCTGCCTCTGGTTTGCATGAATCCGCCTCGCGGCGGAGGAATGACTTCCCCGCGACCAGGGAAGCCGGAATCAGGAACCCTGGACCGGGGACCGGGAGCCTGCATCAGCCTGCTCCGCCGGGTCCCTTGTCCCCTGTCCACATCAATCGACGTACAAACTGCTGACCGATTCGCCGAACGCCATCCGGCGCACGGTCTCGGCCAGGAGCTGCGCGACGGACAATTGCCGGATCTTCCCGCAGGCCCTGGCTTCGGCGCTCAACGGGATGGTGTCGGTCACCACCAGCTCGTCGAGCTGCGACTGCGCGATGTTGCCGACCGCCGGCCCGGACAGCACCGCGTGGGTGCAGTAGGCCACCGCCTTCTTCGCGCCGCGTTCCTTGAGCGCCCTGGCCGCCGCGCACAAGGTGCCCGCGGTATCCACGATGTCATCGACCAGCACGCAGGTCTTGTTTTCCACCTCGCCGATGATGTTCATCACCGTCGATTCGTTGGGGCGCGGCCGGCGCTTGTCGATGATCGCGAGGTCGGCATCGTCCAGCCGCTTCGCCACCGCCCGCGCGCGCACCACGCCGCCCACGTCCGGGCTCACCACGATCACGCCGTCGGTGCCGTGCCTGCGCCAGATGTCGGCCAGCAGCACCGGCGAGGCGTACACGTTGTCCAGCGGGATGTCGAAGAAGCCCTGGATCTGGTCGGAGTGGATGTCCACCGTCAGCACCCGGCTGGTGCCGACCGCGTCGATCAACTTGGCCGCGACCTTGGCGGTGATCGGCACCCGCGCCGCGCGCAGCCGGCGGTCCTGGCGCGCGTAGCCGAAGTACGGGATCACCGCGGTCACGCTGGCCGCCGAGGCGCGCTTGAGCGCGTCCACCAGCACCAGCAGTTCCATCAGGTTCTCCGCCACCGGCGCGCAGGTCGATTGCAGCACGAACACGTCCTGGTTGCGGACGTTCTCGTCGATCTCCACCTGCACCTCGCCGTCGGAGAACCTGCCGACCAGCGCCTTGCCCAGCGGTTCGCCGAGCGTGTGCGCAACGTCCTCCGCGAGCTTGCGGTTGGCGTTGCCGGTGAACAGCATCAAGCCGGATGTGTCGTGCATGGTTGCCGCCGTCGATCGCAACGCCGGGGAACTGGGGCGGCAGGATTCGAACCTGCGAATGCCGGGATCAAAACCTGGTGCCTTACCACTTGGCGACGCCCCATCATGAGCAAGTTGGGCTCCTGCCCCACTTGCATTGAAAACGGTCGCGGCGGAGCCGCGCCACGTTTTCGCGCTGCAGCGCTATCGCGCCTTCGCGTGCGGCACATCCCTGTGCCGCGACCTCGCATTGTTCCGGCATCCTGCCGCGCCCTGATGCAAACGGCCGCGGCGGCCGCCCCAAAGAAAGCCGGATATTGTCGCGGCGGGCGCATTGCGTGTCAATTCAGAAGCTTGGATGAATGATGCCGTGCGCGAACCGCTCTGTCGGACAGCGGAATCCTGCCACTGCTCGATCAGCACCCGCACCGAGTAGGGATCGCGGCTGGCGAACACCTTGCGCGGCATAGGCGGCGTGCGGTCGGCGTACCAGTCCCGGTATTCGATACGCCAGCCGTCCTGATCCAGCGTGGCGGGCAGACCGTCCGCGCCGAAGGTCAGTCGCGCCGGCGCGCCCGGCGCGCGCAGGCCGCGCACCCAGTAGGCCAGTTGTGCGACCGGCACGTGCCAGCCGAATTGCTCGCTCAACACGCTCTCGGCGTCGCGGCCCTGCAGCGGCGTTTTGTCCAGTCCGCTCAGCACCGCGCCGTCCGGACCGCCTTCCAGTCGCACGGTCTTGCCGGTGATCGGCGCGCGCAGCACGAACACGTATCGATCGCCGGTCTGGTTCCAGTCGAGGCTGCCGCTGCCGCCGTTGCGTCCATCCGAGGCGGCGAAGCGGGCGTGCAGGTTCCAGTCCTGCCGTGCCTCGAGCACCCGCTCGCGCGCGGCCTGCGCCGCCAGCTGTTCCGGCGTGCCGGCGGTGCGCACCGGCAACGGCGCGCAGGCGCCCAGCAGCAGCCCCGCCGCCAGCACCACGAGGCCGCCGATGCGAACGGGCCATGTCATGGCTGCAAGCGCTTCAGGGTGCTTTGCAGCGCCGGATTGTGCGGGTCGATCCGGCGCACGTGGGCGAACACGCGCCGTGCCTGCTCGCGCCTGCCGAGCTTCCACAGCACCTCGCCCAGGTGCACGCCGATGTCGGGATCCTTGAGCTTGTCCCACGCACGTTGCAGGTAATCCTGCGCCTGATCGAGGTGACCGAGCCGGTATTGCAGCCAGCCCCAGGAATCCATGATCGCCGCCTCGTCGGGCTTGGCCGCCAGCGCCTTCTGCAGCAGCCTGGTCGCCTCGTCGAGCTGGCGGTCGGTGTCGGCCAGCGTGAAGCCCAGCGCATTCATGGCCTCGACGTCGCCGGGTTTCAGCGTCAGCACCCGCTTGAAGTCCGCCAGCGCGGCATCGGTATCGCCGGCATTGGCCTCCTCGATGCCGCGGTCGTAGATCAGCGCGGGGTCGTCGGGCAGCGCGTCGAGACCGCGGTTGTACACGGCGATGGCCCGCTCGTGATCGCCGTCCTGCGAATACAACTGCGCGTCCAGCTCGTACGCCGCACGCAGGCTGTCGGGATCGTCGGCGTAGTCCTGCTGCAGGCGCTGCGCGACCGCGTGCGCCTTCGCGTGCTGCCCCGCCTTGTCGAGCAGCACCGCGCTGCGCACCCGCGCGTCGAAGGCGTGCTGGTCGTCGGGATCGACCTGGCTGTACCAGCGCAGCGCCTGCCTGTCGTGGCCGGTCAGCTCCGCGAGCTGGCCCAGCAGGAAGGTGCTGTCGCCGCGCTGGTCGGCTGGCGCGCGCTGCAACTGCGCGTACAGCCGCGTCAGCGCCGACTTGTCCTTGCTGCGCGCGGCGAACGCCACCCGCGCCGACCAGGTGTCGGCGTTCTGCGGCCCCTCGCCCAGCACCCGCAGCGCGGCGTCGTATTTGCCCTGCTCGCCCAGCAACGCGGCGTATCCCAGACGCAGGCTGGTGTCGCGCGGATGTGTCTGCACGCCGCGCGCGTACAGCGCCTCGGCGCCGGCCCGGTCACCCGCTTCCAGCTTCAGGCTGGCCGCCCAGCGCAGGCTGGGCGCACCGCCGAATTTGCGCACCGCGGCATCCGCCAGTTCGCGCGCGAACGCGTGGCGGCCGAGATGTTCGCCCAGCTGGCTGAGCGAAACCCACAGGGTTTCGTCGGCGAGCATCCGCTGCGGTTTCGCCAGGTCCTGCAGGATCACCCCGGCCAGCGCGGTGTCGCGCGCACCCAGCAGCGAGCTTCCGAACGCACGCCAGTCGTCGGCATCGCCCGAAGCCAGCAGGATGCCGAACTGCTTTTCGGCTTCCGCGCGATCGCCGCGCAGCATCGCCAGCCGGCCGCGTGCGGCGGCCAGTTCGCGCGGCCTCGCGCCCAGCGCCTGCCAGCGCTCGATCAGCTTCGCGGCCTGCGCGGCATCATGCTGCGTGAAGGCAAGATCGATGGCGCGCTGGATCACGTCCGGATCGTCCGACAACGCCGCCGCGCGCGCGTAATCGTCGGCGGCGCCGGCGACGTCGCCGTTCTGCAGCGCGAATTCGCCGGCGATCACCAGCGCCGCGGCGCGGCTGCGCGCGGTGTCGGGCGGCAGGTCCATCCGCGCCAGCGGTTGCTGCCCATGCACCGGCACCCGGGCGCAACCGGCCAGTGCGAGTGCCAGCGCCAGCCACGCCGCGCAGCCGCCGCGCAAGACGCGCATTTGCTTGAACTTGTCGGGTGCCGTCCGCACAATGCCACTCCGCATAAACCGCCTTCGTTCCGCCTCCTTTCCACGCGACAGCTTAGCCCGTCGCCGCCCATTTTCCATGCCGCTGATCGCACTCGGTCTGAACCACCTCACCGCGCCGGTGGCCCTGCGCGAACAGGTGGCGTTCGACGCGGAAACCACGCCGCCGGCGCTGACGGATCTGGCGGCGCAGCCCGGCGTGAACGAGGCGTTGATCCTCTCGACCTGCAATCGCACCGAGCTCTACTGCAACGTGAATGAGGGCGCGGAGGACGCGCCGCAAGCCTGGCTGCACGCCCGCTACCGGATGACCCCGGGACGGCTGGACGAGTTCCTCTACCGCCACGACGAGGACGCCGCGGTGCGCCACGTGTTCCGGGTGGCGACCGGGCTGGAATCGATGGTGCTGGGCGAGCCGCAGATCCTGGGACAGGTCAAGGACGCCTGGCGCGCCGCGCGCGCGGCGCACACCCTGCACGCACCGATGGACCGGCTGCTGCAGAACGCCTTCGCCGTCGCGAAACGGGTGCGCACCGAAACCCGGATCGGCACCGGACCGGTATCGGTGGCGTTCACCGCGGTGCGGCTGGCCGAGCAGTCCTTCACCGACCTGCGCGCGTCCTGCGTGCTGCTGATCGGCGCAGGCGACACCATCGAACTGGCGGCGCGCCACCTGGTCGAGCGCGGCGTGCGCCGGCTGATCATCGCCAACCGCAGCATCGAGGCCGCGCAGGCGCTGGCCGCCAGCCACGGCGGCTACGCGATCGCGCTGTCCGACCTGCCGCAGCACCTCGCCGAAGCGGACATTGTGATCGCCGCCACCGCCAGCAGGACCCCGGTGCTGGGCGCAGAACCGCTGCGCGATGCGCTGCACCAGCGTCGCCGCCGCCCGATGCTGCTGCTGGACCTGGCGGTTCCGCGCGATATCGACCCCGCCGCCGCGGAACTGCCCGATGTGTTCCTGTACACCATCGACGACCTGCAGCAGGCGATCGAGCGCGGCCGCAGCCTGCGCGCCAGCGCGGTGGAGGAAGCCGAAGCGATCATCGACCTGCAGGTCGAACGTTATCTGGCATGGCGGCGCGCCGCGGAACTGGATCTGCCGCTGCGCCGCTACCGCGCCGACGCCGAGGCGCAGCGCGACGAGCTGCTGGCGCGCGCGCGGGAAATGCTGGCCAACGGCCGCGATCCGCAGGAAGTGCTGGAATACCTCGCCAACACGCTCACCGGCAAGCTGCTGCACGCGCCCAGCGTGCGCCTGCGCGAGGCCGCGCAACTGGGCGACCGCGCCCTGCTCGATGCCGCCACGCGCCTGTTCGGCGCGGACGACCGCTCGTGACGCCCGCCCTGCGCCGCCGTCTGGAACGGCTGCTCGAACGCCATCACGAGGTCGGCCTGCTGCTGGCGCAACCGGACGCCGCCGACGATCCCGCGCGCTTCCGTGAACTGTCGCGCGAATACGCGCAGACCCAGGAACTGGCCGATGCGTTCGCCGCATCCGAAAAAAACGCGCGCGAACTGGAACACGCGCGCGCGATGCTGGCCGACCCCGACCTGCGCGAGCTGGCGCGCGAGGAACTCGCGCAGCTGCAAGCCGAACGCGAACGGCTCGACGAACGCCTGATGTCGCTGCTGATCCCGCGCGATCCCCTGGACGACGCCAGCCTGTTCCTGGAGGTGCGCGCCGGCACCGGCGGCGACGAAGCCGCGCTGTTCGCGGGCGACCTGCTGCGGATGTACCTGCGCTACGCCGAACGCAAGGGCTGGCGCGCGCAACTGCTGTCCACGCACGAAGGCGAGCACGGCGGCTACAAGGAAGCCGTCGCCCGGATCGAGGGCGCCGGCGCCTATGCCGCGCTGAAGTTCGAATCGGGCACGCACCGGGTCCAGCGCGTGCCGGTCACCGAGGCTTCCGGCCGCATCCACACCTCCGCCGCGACCGTCGCGATCCTGCCCGAGATGGAAGCCATCGCCGACATCGAGCTGCGCGATGCCGATCTCAAGATAGACACCTTCCGCGCCTCCGGCGCCGGCGGCCAGCACGTCAACAAGACCGACTCGGCGGTCCGGATCACGCACCTGCCGACCGGCATCGTGGTCGAATGCCAGGACGAACGCAGCCAGCACAAGAACCGCGCACGCGCGCTGTCGCTGCTCAAGGCGCGGCTGCTGGACCAGAAGCGCGCGCAGCAGACCGCCGAACAGGCGGCCACCCGCAAACTGCAGGTCGGCACGGGCGACCGCAGCCAGCGCATCCGCACCTACAACTTTCCGCAGGGGCGGGTCACCGATCACCGGATCAACCTGACGCTCCATCAACTGCCGCAGATCCTCGACGGCGATCTCGACGAACTGACCGGCGCGCTGAGGCGCGAGGCGCATGCCGAAGCGCTGGCCGCGCTGGGCGAGTCGGCATGAACGCGGAACCGGGACAGGCCGATCTCGATGCGCGTCTGGCGCAGATCCTCGCCCTGCTCGACCGCCGCGATGCCCTCGCCGCGGAACGGCTGGCACGGGAAACGCGCACTGCGTTTCCCGTGTCCGGGGAAGCGGCCCGCCTGCACGGCGTCGCCCTGCTGATGCAGGAACGCGCCGGCGACGCGCGCGCGGTCCTGCAGGAAGCCGTGCGCCTCGCACCCGACGACTGGCTGGCGCGCTGCAACTACGCCGCGGCGCTGGTGATGTGCGGCGAGGCCACCGCCGCGGTGGCGCTGCTGGAGCAGGTGCTGCGCGAACGCCCGGACGACGCCGCGATCCGCAACAACCTTGCCAATGCGCTGCGCGCGGCCGGCGACGAGAAGCGCGCCCGGGCGGAATATCTGGCCGCGCTGGCGGTCGCGCCCGAACACCTCGGCGCACGGCTCAACCTCGCCGCGGTCGAACTGTCGCTGGGGCTGCACGAAGATGCCGAAACGCGCCTGCGCGCGGTGCTGGCGGAACGGCCGCATCCGCAGGCATGGCTGCTGCTGGGTCACGTGCTGCACCGGCAGCGGCGTTTCGCCGACGCGCAGGCAGCCTATCTGCAGGGCGCGGCGCTCGCACCGGACGCGGCGCAGTTTCCCTATCAGGCCGGCCTGATGGCCGACGAGGAGCACCATTACGCCGAGGCCGCGCGGTACTACCGCCGTGCGCTGCAGCTCGATCCCGGCCTGCGCATCGCCGAAGGCCAGTTGCTGTTCGTGCTGCGGCGGATGTACGACTGGGCGGGCGCGGCGCCGTTGGCCGCGCGGCTGCGCGCGCGCGTCGCCGACGGCTCCGGTGAAGTCGATCCGTTCGCATTCCTGGCCGAGGATGCCGGCGCCGCCGAACAGCTCGCCTGCGCACGTGCGCGCGCCATGCGGGTGATGCGCGATGTGAAACCGCTGGCCGAACGGCTGCGCTTCCGGCACGCCCCGCGCGCCGCGGGCAAGCCGCTGCGTGCCGGTTTCCTGTCGGCCGGTTTCGGTGCACGGGCGGGCGTGCCGCACGCCACCGCGTTGCTGACCGTGGCGATGTTCGAGGAACTCGGCAAGCTCGACGACATCGAACTGCACCTCATCGCCACCACGCCCGACGAGGGCAGCGCGATCCGGCAGCGCCTGCGCCATGCCGGGCATGCGTTCCACGAGGCCGCCGCGCTGCCGGTCGCCGAGCTCGCGCAGCGCGTGCACGACACGCGCATCGACATCCTGGTGGACGTGGACGGCTGGTGCGCGGGCGGCGTGCCGGAGGTGCTGGCGCTGCGCCCCGCGCC
>JAJPHQ010000055.1 GCA_021325195.1 Gammaproteobacteria bacterium
GCGCGAACGCAAAGTTTTTCCTGCCATCGGGGTCCTGGCGCAGGCGCTTCTGGTAGGTTTCGTAGGAGGCCAGGCTGTCGAACGCGATCAGCCCCCAGCCGACGTAGTTGGTGCCCTGCCACGGCATGAAGTAGCCGACCAGATGGCCGCCGCAACGCGGGATGATCCGCCCCCAGTTCTCCGCGTACTCGCGGAAGGCGTCGCGCTGGAACGGGTCGATCTCGTAACGGATGATGCAGACGATGCTCATCTTGGAGTCCCTCGATGGATGCGGCCGCGATGCGGCGTGCCGGTCGGCCAGAACGCCGAAGTCGGGTGCCGCGACCGCGCCCGCCGCCAGCGCAACGCCGCTGGCCAGGAATTCGCGCCGTGTGACGCTGCGCGCCGGTGCCGTCGGCACCTGCGGCAGTTCCGGCCGCGTATCCGGATGCTCGTGTTTGTCCATGGCGTGCATGCTCGCGCTTGCGTCGCCGGCATACTTCGATTACGGTAAAAACATGGATGTCGAGCGCGCCGACGCGCCCGTCTCGGAAATCGCGGCCGCGATCGCCGAACCGGCGCGCACCCGGATGCTGTGCTGCCTGCTGGACGGACGCGCACGCACCAGCACCGAGCTTGCGATCGTGGCGGAGGTGAGCCCGTCCACCGCCAGCGTGCATCTGGCCAAGCTGGCCGAACGGCGGCTGGTCAGGGTGCAGGCGCAGGGCCGGCACCGCTACTACAGTCTGCACGACCGGCACGTCGCCGCCGCGCTGGAAGCGCTGACGGTGGTGGCCGGCGCGCCGCGCGACCGCTTCGTGCCACGCACGCCGGAACGTCTGCGCACGGCGCGCACCTGCTACGACCACATGGCCGGCGCACTGGCGGTCGCGCTGCACGACCGCCTGTTCGCCTTGCGCTGGCTGGCGAAGGCCGGCGCGAACGACGACTACGATGTCACGCACGCAGGTGCCGAGGCGCTGGAAAAGCTGGGGATGGACGTCGAAGCCGCGCGCGGGCAGCGCCGCCGTTTCGCCTGCGCCTGCCTCGACTGGAGCGAACGCCGCCCGCACCTGGCCGGCGCGCTCGGCGCCGGATTGCTGGAGGCCGCGCTCAAACGCAAGTGGGTGACGCGCGACCTCGACAGCCGCGTGCTTTCCGTCACGTCCGCAGGCAAACGCGAATTGCGCGAACGTTTCGGGATAGAGGCGGCGGATTTGCCAGGCTAGATCGAGGCCGCTTCACCGCCGCAACGCGCAACCGCGCCGGGAATTTCCGAGGCGTTGTGCACCACGAACACGCGCGGATGGCCGGCCTCGATGCCGTGTTCCAGTTCGTGTTCCCATGTGACGTGATAAGGCACGTGTACGCCCCAGCCGCCCAGGCTCACGACCGGTTCTATGTCCGAGCGCAGCGAATTGCCGATCATCACGAACGCATCTGCTTTGATGCCGAACTCGGCCAAGACCTTGCCGTAGTTGCGCCCGTTTTTCTCCGACACGATCTCGATGCGGTGGAACAGGTCGTCCAGCCCGCTGCGCGCGACTTTGCGTTCCTGGTGGTGCAGATCGCCTTTGGTGATCAGCACCACGCGATATTGCGCGGCCACTTTTTCGACTGCTTCACGGACGTCAGGCAACAGTTCAACCGGATGTTCCAGTATGGCCTTGCCCAGGGCGACGATGCGATGGATATCGCGCGCGGAGATCGCGCCGTCCGTCAACTCGATGGCGGTCTCGACCATCGTCAGCGTCATGCTCTTGGCGCCGTAACCGAGCAGCGCGAGATTGCGGCGTTCGGCGGCCAACAGACGGGCGCGCGTTTGCGCGTCATCGAGGTCGACATAAGTGCCGACGATGCGCTCGAATTCTGCGCCGGCGTGCTGGTAGTAACCCTCGCTGTGCCAGAGCGTGTCGTCGCCGTCGAAGCCGACCAGTTCGATCATCTTCGGTGCGCTCTCCAAAAGCTCGACACGGAGCCATCCATGGCGCGCCTCCCGATCGGCATCCATGCCTCACCCGAAAAGCGAGCACGCGATGCGCTACTCCGCATCGCGTCAGCGCTCGCTTTTCGACCACGAATCCCTGAGCGTCACCGTGCGGTTGAACACCGGCCGTTCGCGCGAATGGTCGTGGCGGTCGGCGACGAAGTAACCAAGGCGTTCGAACTGGAAATGCCGTTCGGGCTGTGCGTCGCGCAGCGACGGTTCGAGATGCCCGCGCACCACCCGCCGCGAGCCGGGATTCAGGTGGTCGCGGTAGGTCCTGCCACCGTCGTCGTCGTCGGGGTTCGCCACCCGGAACAGCTGGTCGTACAACCGCACCTCGGCTTCGATCGCGTGTCTGGCGCTGACCCAGTGGATGGTGCCCTTGACCTTGCGGTCGGCGCCGGGCATGCCGTGACGCGATGCCGGATCGAGCGTGCAGCGCAGTTCGACGACATCGCCGGAACCGTTCTTGACCACTTCCTCGCATTTCACGATGCCGACGCCACGCAGCCGCACTTCGCCGCCGGGCACCAGCCGCTTGAAACCCTTCGGCGGCACTTCCGCAAAGTCCTCGCGCTCGATCAGCAGTTCGCGCGAGAACGGCACCGCGCGCGAACCGAATGATTCGTCTTTCGGATGATTGGGAAACGTGAACGTTTCCTCGTGGCTTTCCGGCAGGTTGGTGATGACCATTCGCAGCGGATCGAGCACGGCCATCCGGCGCGGCGCGTGCGCGTCCAGATCCTCGCGCACGCAGTTCTCCAGCACGCTGCAATCGATCACGCTGTTCTGCTTGGACACGCCCGCCCGTTCCCAGAAGGTGCGGATCGCGGCGGCGGTGAAACCGCGCCGGCGTGCCCCCGCCAGCGTGGGCATGCGCGGATCGTCCCAGCCGTCCACCAGACCGTCGTTGACCAGTTCCAGCAGCTTGCGCTTGCTCATCACGGTGTAGCTGAGATTGCCGCGCGCGAATTCGATCTGCCGGGGTTTCGACGGTGCGATCTCCATGCCCGCGTCGCGCAGCGGTTTCCACAGCTCCGGGTGATTGGGCAGATCGACCTGCTCGACGAACCAGTCGTACAGCGGGCGGTGGTCTTCGTATTCCAGCGTGCAGAACGAATGGGTGATGCCCTCGATCGCATCCGAGAGCGGGTGCGCGTAGTCGTACATCGGGTAGATCGGCCACGCGGTGCCCGTGTTCTGGTGCGGGACCTTGCGGATCCGATAGATGGTCGGGTCGCGCAGGTTGATGTTGCCGCTCGCCATGTCGATCTTTGCGCGCAGGGTGCGCGAGCCGTCGGGAAATTCGCCCGCGCGCATCCGCATGAACAGATCGAGGTTCTCACCGACCGGGCGGTCGCGGAACGGCGAAGCGCGCCCGGGTTCGGTCAGCGTGCCGCGGTAGGCGCGCACCTCGTCGGCGGAAAGGTCGTCAACGTAGGCGTTGCCGTCCTCGATCAGCTTGAGCGCGGCGCGGTACAGCACCTCGAAGTAATCCGAGGCGTGACGCAGCGCGTGCCAGTCGAAGCCCAGCCAGTGCACGTCGTCCTTGATGGCCTCGACGTATTCGGCCTCCTCCTTGCCGGGATTGGTGTCATCCAGCCGCAGGTTGCAGACACCGCCGAATTCCCGCGCGATGCCGAAATCGAGGCAGATCGCCTTGGCGTGTCCCAGGTGCAGATGTCCGTTCGGTTCCGGCGGAAAGCGGGTGACCACGCGGCCGCCGTACCGGCCCGAGGCCAGGTCGGCCAGCACGATCTGGCGGATGAAGCTGGTCGGGACGGGGGAGATCTCGGTCGCCATCGACGGTTCCTGCAAGGCGCAGCGCCCCAGTGTAGCGAGGTGTGCGGCGCATCGCTTGCAGCCGCACTGCCGCGGCGCTAGCGTGAAGCCATGAGAATCGTGTATCGCGCCGAGAACCTGGTCGATGCGCACCTGGTCAAGGACGCGCTGGAGCAGGCCGGCATTCCGGCCTTCATCAGCGGCGAATGCCTGATCGGCGGGGTGGGGCAGTTGCCCGCGCGCGATTTCATCGCGGTCAGCGTGCCGGACATCTGCGTGGCGGACGCGGAACCGGTGGTGCGGGACATCATCGCGATGCTGGGCGAGGCCCGCGATGGTGCGCGCGGCGTGGAGAAGACGCCGTGGCCGAAACCGGTGCCGGCTTGAGCGGCGCGCGCGTGGCAGCGCCGACCGGGTATCCCTCCATGCTGCGGCTGGCGCCGCTGATCCGGGACATCCCGGATTTCCCCAAGCCCGGCGTGACGTTCAAGGACATCACGCCGCTACTTGCCGATCCCGCGGCGTTCGCGATCAGCATCGATGCGCTGGCCTCGCCGTGGCGCACCAGGCAGATCGATGCGGTGTGCGCGATCGAGTCGCGCGGTTTCATCTTCGGCGCGGCGCTGGCGCACGCGCTGGATGCGGGGTTCGTGCCGCTGCGCAAGGGCGGCAAATTGCCGGGGCACACGCTGGGCGTCGATTACCAGCTGGAATACGGCGACGGCCGCCTGGAAGCACACGCCGATGCGCTGGAAGCCGGTTCGCGCGTGGTGATCGTCGATGACGTGCTGGCGACCGGCGGCACGCTGGCCGCCGCGCGCAAACTGGTGGAGCGGCTGGGCGCGCGGCTGGAAGGCGCGGCGGTGGTGGTCGAGATCGGCTTCCTGCGCGGCCGGGCACGCTGGGGCGGCGGCGTGCCGTTGCACGTGCTGCTGCGGTACTGATCGGAATGAAACCCCGCTCCGTTCGGGAGCGGGTGGCTCGAAGCGCGGGCTGAAGGTGCGAAGGTATCAAGCAGCGATCGCGTCCCTGACCCTCATCCGGAGGAACCTCTGATTTTTGCTCACTGGTGATGTCTCCGACCCTCTGGCCCCTTGAGTCAAGGGGGTGGCCAAACCGTCGCCCTGCAACGGTTTGGCGGGGGGGGGGGGGGGGGGAAGAGTGAGCTTGTGGGAACGAAGCACGAACTGGCCGGGTGATCAGATGTTCCCGGAGGGAGCGCCTGCAAATCAGGCCTTCGGGAAGACGGCTCACCCCCGTCCGACGGGTTTCAGGCCCGGCCGTTTCGCCAGCACCACGTCGGTGCGGAACGGCTCGCCGTCGCGCAGGCCGAAAATCTCCACCCTGGTGCCGGGCTTCATTTCGGCTTCGCGGGTACGCAGGTCGGCAGGATCGATGATGGGCTTCTGGTCCATCTTCAGCAGCACGTCGCCCGGTTCGAGACCCGCGCGCGCGGCCGGTCCGCCCGGATAGACATCGGTGACGGTGGCGCCGCGTGCGGCGGCGGGCAGCCCGGAATCGGCAGCCACGGTCACGCCCGCGACGTCGGCGCCCAGCCAGCCGCGCGTCACGCTGCCGTGCTCGACGATCTGTTCCAGCACCATCTTGGCGGTGCGCACGGGGATCGCGAAGCCTATGCCCTGCGCGCCGGTGTCGTGCTCGAGCATGGCGGTGTTGATGCCCACGAGCTGGCCGTTGGCGTTGACCAGGGCACCGCCGGAATTGCCGGAGTTGATCGCCGCGTCGGTCTGGATGAAGTCCTCGTACGGCGAGAGGCTCAACTGCCGCCCCAGCGCGCTGACGATGCCCATCGTCACGGTCTGCCCGATCCCGAACGGATTGCCGATCGCCAGCACCACGTCGCCCACCTGCGGCGGGCCGGAGGCGACCTGGATGGTCGGCAGGCTGCCCGCATCGACCTTCAGCACCGCCAGATCGGTGTCATTGTCGGTGCCGACCACGTGTGCGTGCGCGACCCGGCCGTCGTGCAGCATCACCTGGATGTCGTCGGCACCCGCGATCACGTGGTTGTTGGTCAGCACGTAGCCGTCGGAGGTGAAGATCACGCCGGACCCCAGGCTTTGCTCGCGGCGCTTCAGGGCAGGTCCCACCGGGCCGCCGAACAGGCGCTGCATCAGCGGATCGGGAAACACCCGGTACGGGCGTTCGGTGACGATCTTGTCGGCGTAGATGTTCACCACCGCGGGCGCCGCGCGCGCCACCGCCTCCGCGTAGGAAACCGGACCGCTCGCGCGCGGCGCGGGGGGCGCCTGCGCCACCGCCGATGCCGGACGCACGTCGCCGGCAAGCCGCGCACGCAGGTTCGGTCCGGCGTTGGGCCAGAACTTGCCGATCACGAAGGCGGCTGCAAGACCCACCACCGCGAATTGGAGGACGAACAGGAGCGGGCGCAGCATGCGTGACATGGAGGTTCTCCCCGCGGACCGGCCGGTCGATTGTGCGACGCGGGGGCGATCGTTAAACTAACACGATTTTGGGGCCCAAAGGGTGGCTGGAATGCGGCTTGCAGAGTGTGATTCAGACGCACCGAACGGGACACGGCGCGGCGCCGGCCTCCCCCGCGGCAGGCGGCGGAGGCGCTGATGGCGACCGAAGGCATCAACCAGGGGCGGCGCAGGTTCCTGACCGCCTCGACCGCGGTGATCGGCGGCGCCGGCGTGATCGTCACGGCCATCCCTTTCGTCAAGTCGTGGCTGCCCAGTGCGCGCGCCGAGTCGGCGGGCGCACCGGTCACGGTTCCACTCGGCAAGATCGAGAAGGGCCAGATGGTGCGCTACGCGTGGCGCGGCCTGCCGGTGTTCGTGGTCAACCGCACCCCCGAGCAGCTCGAGTGGCTGCCCAAGCAGGACCCGCGCCTGCGTGACCCGATGAGCAAGGAGAGCGACCAGCCCAGGTACTGCCAGAACGAACACCGCTCGATCAAGCCGGAATGGATGGTGCTGATCGGCATCTGCACGCACCTCGGCTGCGTGCCCGACTACAAGGGCGAGGTGCGGCCCGAGCCGTTCGACCCCGACTGGAAGGGCGGCTTCTATTGCCCGTGCCACCACTCGCGCTACGACATCGCCGCGCGCGTGTACCAGGGCGTGCCGGCGCCGCTGAACATGACGGTGCCGCCGTATCACTTCATCGACGACACCCATATCCAGATCGGCGTTGATCCGAAAGGGGCCGCGTGATGACAGAGCATGTGACCGTGCACCCCCGCAACCGTCTCGCGGCGTGGATCGAGGAGCGCCTGCCGGTGTTCTCGTTCCTGGCTTCGCACACCAGCGGTTATTACGCGCCCAAGAACTTCAACGTGATGTACTACTTCGGTTCGCTGGCGCTGCTGGTGCTGGCCAACCAGATCCTGACCGGCATCTTCCTGACGATGTTCTACAACCCGAGCGCGGCCGGCGCGTTCGACTCGGTGCAGTACATCATGCGCGACGTGAAGTGGGGCTGGCTGATCCGCTACATGCACGAGGTCGGCGCGTCGATGTTCTTCATCGTCGTGTATCTGCACATGTTCCGCGGCCTGATGTACGGCTCGTACAAGAAGCCGCGCGAGCTGGTGTGGCTGCTGGGCATGCTCATCTTCCTGGCGCTGATGGCCGAGGCCTTCATGGGCTACGTGCTGCCGTGGGGCAACATGTCGTTCTGGGGCGCCAAGGTGATCATCACGCTGTTCAGCGCGGTGCCGTGGATCGGCGACACCCTGGTCACCTGGATCATGGGCAACTACTTCCCCGCCGACGCCACCCTGAACCGCTTCTTCGCGCTGCACGTGATCGCGCTGCCGCTGGTGCTGCTGCTGCTGGTGGTGCTGCACCTCGCCGCGCTGCACGAGGTCGGGTCCAACAACCCCGACGGCGTGGAAATCAAGCAGAAGAAGGGGCCGGACGGGCATCCGCTGGACGGCATTCCGTTCCATCCGTACTACACGGTGAAGGACCTGTTCGGGGTGGGCGTGTTCCTGATCATCTGCGCCTTCATCATTTTCTTCGAGCCGACCGTGGGCGGTTACTTCCTCGAGCCCGACAACTCGATTCCCGCCAACAACCTGGTCACGCCGGCCGCGATCAAGCCGGTGTGGTACTTCTCGCCGTTCTACGCGATCCTCCGGATGATCCCGAGCAAGGGCTGGGGCGTGCTGGCGCTGCTGGCCTCGATCGTGCTGCTGTTCCTGGTGCCGTGGCTGGACCGCGGCAAGGTCAAGTCGATCCGCTACCGCGGCACCGGCTACAAGGTGGCGCTGACGATCTTCGCGATCGTGTTCGTGCTGCTGGGCACGATCGGCGCGGACCTCACCGCGATCTGGATCCCCGAGATCTTCGGCGCCAACGCCGACGTCACCTTCATCGAGAACCTGTACGGCCGGATCCTGGTGATCCTGTATTTCGGATTCTTCGTGTTCCTGTGGGCGTACACGTATTTCGGCTGGGAGAGGACCAGGCCGGTTCCCGAGCGGGTGAGCATGCATGAATAGCATGTGTGCGCCATCCCTGCGCATGAAAGCGGCCGGAGCTGCCATCCATGGCAAAGAGCTCCGTGGCCGCCCTTCTCGCCATGCCGAATTACCCGCCCGTGAAAGCGGACGTTGGCTGGGCTGTCCCTGCAAGAAAAGGCGGCCATCCACGGCCGCGGGTTGAGTGCGCTGTCCCTGCGCGTGAAAGCAGACAACCCCGTCTGCACTTCTCGCAAACAAGATGGGCTTCGATGATGCGTATGAGCAGAACATTGACGTTTATTCTCCTGCCATTGTTGCTGCTCGTCGGCACGCCCGGCGCGTTCGCGGAAGAAGGCGGCGGCCTGCCCAGCGCCAACACCAACATCCACGATCAGGCTTCGCTGCAACGCGGCGCGCGCCTGTTCTTCAACTACTGCGTCGGCTGCCATTCCCTGAAGTACCTGCGTTATTCGCGGATGGCTGCCGATCTGGGCCTGACCGAACAGCAGGTGATGGAAAACCTGGACTTCACCGGCGCCAGGTTCGGCGATCCGGTCATCTCGGCGATGCCTGCCGCCGATGCGCAGAAATGGTTCGGCAAGGACCCGCCCGACCTGTCGCTGGAAGTCGCGGCCAAGGGCGCCGACTGGGTCAGCGCCTACCTGCACTCGTTCTATCTCGATCCGACCTCGCAGGTCGGCTGGAACAACACGGTGCTGGTCAATGCGGCCATGCCGTTTCCGCTGTGGGAGCTGCAAGGCATCCAGACCGCGGTGATGGGACCCGCACAGGACGGGCTGCCGCCGCAGGTGGAGAAACTGGTGCTGAAGCAGGCGGGCAGCATGACGCCGGTGCAATACGACCAGGCCGTGCGCGATCTCGTCTCGTTCCTGCAGTACGCGTCGGAGCCTGCGGCGCTGGAGCGCACCCACATCGGAGCGTGGGTGGTGCTGTACCTGGCCTTGTTCACCTTTTTCGCGTTCCTGCTGAAAAAGGAATACTGGAAGGACGTGCATTGATCCCGTGCCAGCCGGGGGGCGGCGGGCGATGCAACTTGCAGGCTGGCCCCGGACGTTGCCCGGCCAGCGGAGTCCGGAACCTGTGGGGAGGTCGTTGACATGATCCAGAACGCGCGAACACGTACCGTGCTTACCCTGTTTACCGCACCCGACGACATTCAATGCCACCGCGCGCGGCTGGTGCTGGCCGCCAAGGGCGTGGTCTATGACCGCGTCGAGGTGCAACCCGGCAAGCCGCACGAGGAGCTGCAGGAAATCAATCCGTACGGCGACCTGCCGACCCTGCAGGACCGCGACCTGATCCTGTACGAGCCGGACGTGATCTGCGAATACGTCGATGAACGCTATCCGCATCCGCCGCTGATGCCGGTCGATCCGCTTTCCCGCGCGCGCTTGCGGCTGGCCTGCGTGCGCATCGAGCGCGACTGGCTGCCGGAAGTGGCCGCGATCCGGGCCGGCGGCCGTGCCGCCGAGACCGCGCGCAAGCGCCTGCGCGATGCGCTGATGACCGCGTTGCCACTGTTCAAGGCGGCCAAGTTCTTCCTCAACGCCGAAATGAGTCTGGCCGACTGCCTGGTCGCACCGGTGGTGTGGCGCCTGCCTTCACTGGACGTGCAGCTGCCCAAGGAAGGCAAGCCCATCGTCGATTACGGCGAGCGCATCTTCCGCAGCCAGGGTTTCGCGCGCAGCCTCACCACGGAAGAACGCCTGCTGGGCAACCTGTGAGGCGGCTGCGCGGCCGTCGAGGCGAAGCATGACCGAGCCGCCCGTCATGACCTCCAACCGCCCGTACCTGCTGCGCGCGGTGTACGAGTGGATCTGCGACAACGGTCTGACCCCGTACATCGTGGTCGATGCCAGGCATGCCGGGGTGCGGGTACCCGCCTCGGCCGTGGCCGACGGACGCGTGGTGCTGAACATCGCCGCGCGCGCGGTGGCGCACCTGGAACTCGGCAACGAGGTGATCCGCTGCATGGCGCGCTTCGGCGGCGTCAGCCATCCGGTCGAAGTGCCGGTCCCCGCGGTGCAGGCGATCTACGCACGCGAGAACGGACAGGGCATGTTGCTGCCGCCGGATGCGCCGACGGAGGGCGAGGCGCCTGCACAGCAGAATGCGGGCGCGCCGCTCGCGGCGGTACCGGATGCCGCCGCCGGACAGGACGGGGCGGCCGGCCCGTCGGATGCACCCGGCACCGACAAGCCGCCGCCCAAGGGCAAGCCCACGTTGCGCGTTGTGAAATGACGACGTGACGCCGTCGTCGCGCGCAGGTCAATGCAGCGTCCGCTTCGCGCGGCCGATCGGAATCACGTTGTCGGTGCCGCCGCCGCGCGGCGGCGGGCGCGGGACGATGCGGCCCGCGCCCGGTGGCGCTGCCTCGGCGAGATTTTCCCGCGACGGCAGGCTGACGCGGACCACCCGGTCGCCCAGGAGGGTCATGCTGGCGCTCTGGCGGTCCTGGCCACCCAGGCTGGTGTCGAAACGGTATTCACGAAACACCCGCAATGCGCCGTGCCGCCGGTGCAGGAACAGGCGGTGCAGCGCCACGCTCTGGTCCAGCAACTGCAACCCGTGCCGTTCGCACAGGCGCGCGGCGTGGCGCGTCGCGCGCTCGCGCAGCCGCAGCGCGTGATACCAGGCCACGCCGACCGCCACGCACACCGCCAGCGGCAGCCACACCTCGATCTGCATCCGGAATTTCCGCGAATCGGCCAGGCCATCATCATGCCCGCGCCGGGTGCGGAAGGGAACGGCCGGCAGTCACGACGGGTTGACGCCCGGCGAGCAGGAATGATTCAGGCCTCGTCGAAACGCATCGACAGGTCGATCGCGCGGATGTGCTTGGTCAGCGCGCCGACCGAAATGAAGTCCACGCCGGTTTCGGCGATCGCCCGCACCCGCGCCAGATCCACGCCGCCGGAGACTTCCAGCGGCACGCGACCCGCGGCGGCGGCCACCGCCTCGCGCAGCAGCGCGGGCGTGAAATCGTCCAGCAGCACGCGGTCGGCGCCGGCGGCAATCGCCTCGTGCAGTTCGTCCAGCGATTCCACCTCGACTTCCAGCAGCAGTTCCGGATGCGCCGCGCGCGCGGCCCGGACCGCCGGCGCGATGCCGCCGGCCGCGGCGACGTGGTTTTCCTTGACGAGGATCGCGTCGAACAGGCCGGTCCGGTGGTTGCAGCCGCCGCCGCAGCGCACCGCGTACTTCTGCGCCAGCCTGAGTCCCGGCAGGGTCTTGCGGGTATCGAGTATCTTCGCGCGCGTGCCCGCGACTGCATCGACGAAGGCGCGTGTCGCGGTGGCGGTGGCCGACAGCGTCTGCAGGAAATTCAGCGCGGTGCGTTCGGCCGACACCAGCGCGCGCGCCTTTCCCGTGATGCGGCAGAGTTCCGCATCCGCCGGCAGGCGATCGCCGTCGGCGCATCGCCAGTCGATGCGCACCTCCGGATCGAGCTGCCGGAAACACGCCTCGGCCCACGCGCTGCCGGCCAGCACGGCGTCCTCCCTGCACACGATGCGCGCCTTCGCGCGCATCGCGGGATCGATCAGCGCGGCGGTGGCATCGCCCGTGCCCAAGTCTTCCGCGAGCGCGCGGCGGACGTCGGACTGGATGCTTTCCCGCGGCGGCGGTTGCGGCCTGTCGGCGGCGTTCATGCCTCGGGCTTGGCGGTCTGGCGCTCGGCCTGTGCGGCGCGCAGGCGTTCCACGATCGCATCCAGGGCGCGGTCGAACAGCGGCACTTCCTCGAGGATCAGCGCGCGTCCCTTGTGCAGTTCCAGCGCCAGCTGCGGCGCGCTGCGGTCGGCCACTTTCAGGCCGCGCCGGTTGACGAACAGGTACTTGCCGCTGATCGGGCTGATCCACGAGAGCTTGGCCCGTTCGCGCGTGCCCTGTTCGTCGATGAATTCCACCCAGGTGCCGACCTTGAGACCCTGCACCGCGCGCAGCGATTCGGGGTCGATGGCCTCTGCTTCCGGCGTTTCGGCCGCGGGTTCCGGGGGAGGCGCCGCCTCGATCACCGGCTGCACGTTCTCGGTGATGGCCGCCAGCACGGAGTCCGCGGTGTCCGCGGCGCGCGCGGGGGCTGCGGCCTCCTCGCCCAGTTGCTGGCGCCAGAACGTCTTCAGTTCATCGAGCAGGCGGTCGACATCGGGTTCCTGGAACGCGACGGTGGCGAGACCGTGGCGCAGGTGTTTTTCCAGCGCCGGCATCGAGTCGCGGAGACGCGCGCGCGCGACGTTGTCGCGCGGCACTTCCGCGCTGGCCACGAAGTCGTCCACGAACTGCACGGCGGAACGGAACTCGGGTGAATCCGCGCCCTGGCGCAGCAGCACCAGCACCAGGTAATTGGCCCACGGCCGGGTCAGCACCCCGCGCAGCAGTGCCGGCAGCGCGCGGCCCTCGATCCGGGAGACGATTTCCTGGGCGGCCCGGCGGCGCGCCTCCTGCAGGCGCTCGCGGCCGCGCGCGGCTTCGGTGGCGCGGCTTTCGGCCAGCTCGGCGCGCTTGCGGTTCTGCTCGACGAAGGCGTTGAATTCGGCGAGGTGGCGCTCGAACACGCCGATGTCGTCGTCGAATTCGGCCAGCAGCGATTCCACCACGCTCTTGACCTTGTCGAAAAGGCGGTGGTCGCGGTCCGATTCCTCCGACCAGCCCTTGGCGGTGTCGGCCAGCAGGTCCAGCAGGCGGCGCGCGGGATGCGAGGCGTGCGCGAACATGCGCCGGTCGAGGATCGCGACCTTGAGATAGGGGATCTGCAGGCGCGACAGCAGCACCTGCATCGGCGCGGGAATGGTGTGGTCCTGGAGGATGTATTCGAACAGCATCCCGACCAGGTCGATGGTGTCTTCGTCGGCGCCGGACATGCGCGCGCGGGCCTCGCCGGAAAGCCGGCGAATCTGCTCGAGCAGTTCCGCCTTGAGGTGTTGCACCATCTCGACCGCGGTGCGCGTATCCACCGCGTTCGGCATCGCCGGCAGCGGACGCGATTCGCCCTGCAGCAGCGTCAGCGCACCCAGCAGTTCGGCCGGGGTCAGCGACGCAATGGCCGGTCCGTCGCCGTAACCGCCATCGGCGTCGCTCCGGAAACTCTGGCGGCGCGCCGCCAGCAGGGAGGTCAGGGTCTGCATCAGCTCGGCGTGCAGGTCGGCGCTGCCGTCGTCGCCGGCCCACGCACCGGCTTCGGCGCCGGCCGCCGGATGCGGCGAGGCCGGGCGGCGTGCGCGCGCGGCCGTCGCGGTATCGGAGGCCCTGCGGTTCACCACCGGATGACGCAGGTGCGGCAGCACGCCGGCCTGCACCAGCTTGACGTTGACGTCGTGATACAGCGCATCCAGCGCGTTCAGCACGTAGCGCTCGAACATCTTCAGGATGATCAGGCGCACCTTGATATCGACCACGTCGAGTTCGCGCAGCGCGTCCCGGAATGCCAGCGCGAGGGCGTTGGGGCCCAGCGGGTTGTTGGTGTCGTCGATGGCCTGGCCGCCGCAGATCACCGACAGCCGCTGGTTCAGCGCCGCCAGCGCGGCCGCCAGCCGCACGTCGGCCTTGGTGACCATGCTGGAAATCGCGAGCGATTCCTCCAGCTCGCGGTCGTCCACCAGGCTGAGCTCGCCGGTGGTGCCCGGACCGATGTCGGTCTGGTTCGCGCGTGCACGCGACAGCCGTCCGGCGGCGAAATCCGCGAAGCCGCGTGCGACCCGCTCGCTGAAAAGCCGCTCGATCCGCGGGCGTTTCTTGCGGGTTTCGCGCATGCCGTCGAAGTATTCGGTCTGGGTGGCGTTGCTCTCGGCCTTCTCGGCGAGGTCGAACAGCGTGTCGTCCACGTTGTCCAGCAGCGAGGCGACCAGGTCGCAGGTGTGCTTGAGCGTGAGCGCGCGCACCGCGCCCAGCAGTTCCCCCACGTTTTCATGGCGCGGATCGCCGCGCGCACCCAGTTCGACGACCTTGTCGCCGGGACCGTGCTGGCTGGATTCGGGCAGGGTCATGGCCACCGCATCCCGTGCGCGGACGAGTGTTTGCCGGGGCCTAGCAGTATGCCTTTGCGCAGGGCGGGGAACGTGAAAGGGTTCACAGGCCGCTCAGTTCGGGAAATCAGTGAGTTGCAGGGTGCCTATGCCTTCGTCCGCCAGCATCACCGGGATGTCGTCCTCGATGCGATAGACCACCTTGCGATCCATGGTGATCAGGCCGGCCGCAAGCGGCTCGGCGACCTTGCGGCCGGCCACGGTATCCACCGCGCCCGCGCCGATCGCCCTGTTGATCGCCTCCAGTTCGTCGGGACGCAGCAGGCGCACCGGGGTCTTGGTGACGGGGTCGCAGAGGATGTCGAGCAATCGCTTGTCCATGCCGCGTACAATAGCCGTTTTGCAGCGATCAGGCCATGAAGCGAACGGCAGGGGCGCCCTGCGTGGGCGTGGTGATGGGCTCGCGTTCCGACTGGGCGACCCTGCAGCACGCCGCGGCGGTGCTGGAGGCGCTGGGTATTCCGTACGAAGTCGAGGTGGTGTCCGCGCACCGCACGCCGGACAAGCTGTTCGCCTATGCGGAACACGCCCCGGAACGCGGCATCGAAGTGATCATCGCGGGCGCGGGCGGCGCGGCGCACCTGCCGGGCATGCTGGCAGCCAAGACGCGCCTGCCGGTGCTGTGCGTGCCGGTGGAATCGCGCGCGCTGAAGGGGCTGGATTCGCTGCTGTCGATCGCGCAGATGCCGGCCGGCATTCCCGTGGGCACGCTGGCGATCGGCGAGGCCGGCGCGAAGAACGCGGCGTTGCTGGCCGCGGCGATCGTCGCGCTGCGCGATGCGAAAACCGCGCGTGCCCTGGAGAGGTTTCGCGCCAGGCAGACCGCGGAAGTATTGAAGCATCCCGATCCGCGCCTGTCCTCGCCCCGGTCCCCCTCCGCGAGCCGGCGAGGGAAACAAGCGCGTGGCGCGAGCGGGAGGAGGACATGAAA
Source organism: Gammaproteobacteria bacterium (assembly GCA_021325195.1). Lineage (GTDB taxonomy): Bacteria > Pseudomonadota > Gammaproteobacteria > Xanthomonadales > Rhodanobacteraceae > 66-474. Next base: position 15,176 of record JAJPHQ010000055.1, read on the forward strand.
GCCCGGTTTCCGTTTTTCACCCAGCCTTGCCTGATTCCGGCGATGCCTCGTGGACATCACTTCGACCAGCGTCTTCGGAATTTGTCCCTCGCCCCCGACCCTCTCCCGCAGGCGGGACGAGGGAAGTCGGCAGTAACGGGGGCCGTTGCGCATGCGATCCGGCAGCGTCATGTCTGAGGTTTCGCAAACGGTCGGCATCCTGGGTGGCGGCCAGCTCGCGCGCATGCTGGCGCTGGCCGCCGCGCCGCTGGGCGTGCGCTGCTTGGCTGTGGACCAGGCCCCGGACGCCTGCGCAGGGCAGATCGCGGAACTGGTGCAGGCCGAATGGCATGACTTCGCCGGGCTGGAACCGTTCGCGCATCGGATCGACGTCGCCACGTTCGATTTCGAAAACGTGCCGGCGGAAACCGCCGAATGGCTGGCCGAGCGGACGCGCGTGTTTCCGAATCCCCGCGCGCTGACGGTGGCGCAGGACCGCCTGACGGAAAAGAACCTGTTCCGGGCCTGTGGCCTGGACACGCCGGCATTCGTCCCCGTCGATACACGCCCCGGCCTCGACGAAGCGCTGGGCAGGATCGGCGCGCCGGCCATCCTGAAGACGCGCCGCTTCGGCTACGACGGCAAGGGCCAGTTCCGGATCAAGTCGCCTGCGGACGCGGATGCGGCGTGGCGGGCGCTGGGCGCGCACACCGGACGCGCCGGATTGATCCTGGAGTCCTTCGTCCCGTTCGTGGCCGAGGTTTCGGTGGTGGCGGTGCGCGCGCGCGACGGGGATTTCCGCACCTGGCCGCTGACCCGCAACTGGCACGTGGACGGGATTCTTTCCGCGAGTCTGGCGCCTGCGCCGGCCGATGACGCGATCGCCGGGGCCGCGTTCGCGCACGCGCGCGCGATCGCCGAGGAACTGGATTACGTGGGCGTGTTCGCGCTGGAGCTGTTCGTGTCGGCGGATGCCATCCATGGCCAAGAGCTCCGTGGCCAAAGGCTCCTTGGCAACGAAATGGCGCCGCGTGTGCACAACTCGGGGCACTGGACCCTCGACGGCGCGGTCACCTCGCAGTTCGAGAACCACCTGCGCGCGGTGCTGGGCCTGCCGCTGGGCGACACCTCCGCGCGCGGTGTCTCGTGCATGCTCAACTGGATCGGTGAATTGCCCGATCGCGACGCGCTGCTCGCGGTTCCCGACGCGCACTGGCATGACTATGGCAAGTCGCCGCGCCCCGGCCGCAAGGTCGGCCATGCGACCGTGTGTGCCGGCGACGCCGGGACGTTGGCGCAACGGTTGCAACGGGCCGCTCGCGCGCTGGGTCGCGAGGCGCAGGTGCAACCTGTCGTGCAGGCGCTGGCGGCGACATGAAGCGGCCGTACGGCTTCGGCCGGTGCCTCCCGATGCGACCCGGCAGAAGTAGCACTTATTTCTCGATCCGGTAATTCAGGCTGGCGCGGTTGCCGGTGGTGGCGTTCTCGGCCTCGAACTGCAGGAAGCGGTTCAAGGTGTAGCGCAGCGTGATCACCTGGCCCGGCGTGAACAGGCCGAGGCCGTAGCTCAGGAACAGGCGCGGCGAAAGGTATTTGCCCGCGGTGAACGCCGAGCCGCCCAGTGCTTCGCTGCTGGATACGCCGGCTTCCAGTCCAAGGCGTGAACCGATCGATTTCGCGAGGCGGTCGCCGGCCAGACCCCCAAGCGCCTGCGCGGCGGTGTTGAGGGTGTCGCCCTCGCCGCTTTTCAACGCATTCAGGGGACGGCCGGTGACGAGGTACGACAGCGCCTCGGCCTGCTCCATCGGTGGCGTCGAAAACACGGTCAGCACCGGTTGCTGCGCGGTGCCGCGGATGCTCAGGCCCACCGTGATGTCCTGGCTGCGGATCGCGCGCGTGGCGCGGATGTCGAGACCCGGATTGTCGAGCCGGGTGCCGGCGAACAGCAGGCGGCCGCGGTCGATCGTGAGGTTCTGGCCGTACGCCTGGTATTTCCCGCTGACGCGGATCTCGCCGCGTCCGGTCGCAGTCTGCTCGGGACGCACGCGCACCGCCAGCGCGCCCTGCACCCTGCCGTCCAGTCCGTAGCCCTGAACCCTCACGTCGTCGCCCAGCTTCACGTCGATGTCGGCGTTCATCGCCAGCGGTCCGGTTCCGGACTGCCGCGGCTGATCCACGATCACCACGTCGGGCGATGCCTGGCTGGGTCCCTGGCCCGGCAGTTTTTCGACTTCCACCTTCGCCTCGGGAATCGCGATGGAACCGGTCAGCGTGTACATGCCTTGCGTGCGGCCGAGGTGCAGGTCGGGCGAGGCCAGCACGTACGCCGCGGGAATGTCGGTGATCAGCACGCGGTCGCCCTCGAGGTTCAGCGTCAGGGGCGCATCGGCGGACAGCCCGGTGCTGCCGTCGATGTGCAGCACGCCCTTGCCGGACGCGATCTTTCCGGTGATGTGCAGGTGTCCCAGCGAATCGCCGGCCACGCTGAACTGGCCGTCGTGCAGTTTCAGGCCAGCACGCGGCAATTCGGCGGCGAAACCCTGCGTCCGGATCCGGCCCTGGAATTGCGGCGCTGACAGCGTGCCGGAAAGCTGCAGGGTGCCGCCCAGCGTGCCGCGCACGTCGGCGATTTCCGGCGACAGCGCCGCGAGGAAAGCGAGACTGCGCAGGTCGGCGTCGAGGATTCCCTGCAACGCGCGGTTCGCGCCGCCGATCGTGATGTCGCCGTCGATGTGCCCGCCATCGCTCAATGCGCCTTGCAGACGGAGGTGCTGATTCGCGCCGCTCGCCGTGGCGTTGGCGCGCAGGCTGGTCCACGCGAGCAGCGGATTGCCGGGATTGGAGCCGTAGGCGAGGCTGCCTGCGCCGGCCGTGAGTTCGGCGCTGCCGCGGACCGCGCCGTTGGCGTCGATGGCGAGCTGTCCGGAACCCGCGATCTCGCCGCCGGCCAGCAGGGAATCGGGACCCGATGCCAGCGTCGCCAGCAGTTGCATCGGAAGATGCTGCAGTTCGTATTTCGCGTCGATCGCGCCTTGCGCGTCGCGATGGGCCGACAGGCAGAGTTGCGGCGCGCCGGCGCTCAGGCAAAGCGGCGCGAGCGCGGCCACGCCGTTCTGCCAGGTGAGCGCGGTCGCCTGCCGCTGCCGCCATGCCGGCATTCCCCGCGGCGCGAGCTCGACGCCGCTCAGCGTGCCGCTCCAGCGTTTCGCGTTCGCAAGCCAGCTTCCCTGCAATGCCAGCGTGGCGCTGACCTGCCTGCCTTGTGCGTTCAACTGCAAACGATGCGAGGCGGCGGTGCCATGGCCTGCGAGCCTTACAGCGTCGAAGTCCAGCCCCGATGCACGCACGCCGCGCAGCGCAAGCTCGAGATCACCGCCGGGTTTGCTAAAGTCCGGTACCGATGCGGTGAGTTGCAGGTTGTCGATCCGGCGTGAGCCCTCGCTCAATCCCATGCCGTGCAATTGACCGGCGATCGCGAGTTTGGGCCACGTGCCCCTGACGGTGAATCGTCCCTGCAGCTTTCCGGAAGCATTGGGCAGCCAGTCGCCCAGCGAGACGATGTCGAGCGCGACCGTTGCATCGGTCTGCCTGCCGCCCTTGCCGGTGGCCTGAATGCGGCTGCCTCCCGCGACCAGCAGCAGCGAGCCGTCCAGCAGGTTGCCCGGCGCGATCCCCAGGTCGGCCCTGCTGCCCGTGAGGCTGCGCCCGCGCAGCGTGCCGCCGACCTTGTCGAGTTTAAGCGTGGCCTGTGGCCCTTGTGGCGTCAGCGTGCCCCGCGTTGCCAGCGTGAAATCCAGCGCGCCGTTCCAGCCGGCCATGATCGCGCCGGGATCGAAGCGCTTGGCGACCGCGTCGAGCTTCCAGGTCGTCCGCGGTTGCAGGCCGATGCTGCCGCGGGCGTCGAGGCCGCCGCTTTTCTGCACCAGTTTCAGCGCGTTGATCTCGATCGTCTGCGGAGTGCCGGCCAGGTCGAGTCGCAGGTCCGACAAACGTCCGGGTGGTCCGATTGACAGCGCGCCTCGCAGGGCGAAGCGTTCCGCGCTGCCTTCGAGATGCACGTCGCCGTGCGTCGCCAGTGCCTGGCCGGCGAGATCGGCCGGCAGTTGCACGCCGCTCCACTGCACGTCCAGCGCGGCGGTCACCGGGGTCGGGCCGAGGTGCACAGCGCCGGTCGCGATCGCGACGCCGGGAATCCGCGGCGTACGCAACCGCAGCGGATCGAGTGTCAGCGTCTTGCCGTCGTACCGGAACCGCGCGGGATCGAGCAGCAGGGTGGTGCCGTTGGCGACCACGCTGCCGGTGAGCTTGCCGCCACGCGCATCGCCCGCGCCATGCAGGTCCAGCGCCAGCGTTTTCAGCGAAGCGGGTAGCGCGGGCAGGGCGCGGGCGTCGAAGGCCGGCGCGTTCAATGTCAGCGTCCATGCATCGGATTTGTCGAGTTTCAACGACGCGTTCAGCACGAGGCGCACCGGCGCGGCGAGCGTGGCATGCAGTTGCGCGGTGCTGCCATCGGATTGCGAAGCGAGGGTGCCGACGTAGCGGGCACCGTCCTGCGTCCAGTCGAGCCTGGCCGTGCCCTGACCGCTGTAACCGCGCGCGAACGCCAGCGTGCCTTGCAGGTCCGCGCTGCCCGCGGGCGCGCGCAACGCGAGTCGCCTGACCACGAGGCGCCGGCTGCTCCACGATCCCGCGATCGCGAGGCTGTCGGCCGTGAAGACCGGCTTGCCGTTTTCGCTGACCGCGACGCGCGTCAGCAAGGCGTCGTCCAGCACGATGGTCAACGGCGGCTTCAGCGAGAGGCCGTTCGAGGGATTCGAGGGTTTGGAAGGCGCGAGATCGAGGGCCATGTCGTCGATGCGCGCCCTGCGGACGTGCAGGTGCTTGCCGAGCAACGCCCACGGCGAAAGCGCGATCGTCGCGCGCTGCACCTGCAGCACGTCGCCGCTGTCGTCGCGGTAGCGCAAGCCCTCGAGCGCGGTTTCGCCGGCCAGCGTGCCGCGCGCGTCCGCGTACGCGAATTGCCCGTGCATCAGCGCGACGCCGCGATCCAGCGCGAAGCGCAGGCCGGACGGCGTGTACAGCAGCCACGCGAACGCCGCGACCAGCGCGACAAGCAGTGAACCGAGAACGGCACCAGCACCAATCAGCCATTTGTGCGTCCGGGTCACGTGAGCCTCACAAATCCGGCCCGATCACGATATGCAACTGTGCGCCGTGGTAGTAGCGGTTGTTGATCGGCACGCCGATGTCCACGCGCACCATGCCCACCGGCGAACGCCAGCGCACGCCCAGGCCCGCGCCGGTTTGCGCATGGAAGGCGGTGCCGTCGAAGGCATCGCCGGAATCCACGAACGCGGCCATGCCCCAGTCGCGGGTGAAGTAGTGCTCGACTTCGGCGCTGCCGACCAGCAGGCGCGTTCCGCCGACCACGAAGCCGTAGCTGTTGCGCGGGCCCAGCGCCTGATAGGCATAGCCGCGGATCGAACGGTCGCCGCCCGCGAAGAAGCGCAGTTGCGGCGGCAGCTTGCCGAAATCGCCGACGCTGGTGATGCCGGCATCGCCGCGCAGGATCAGCCGGTTGCGCCGGCCCAGCGCGTGGATCCACTTGAAGCTGGCCAGCGCCTGCGCGAAGCGGGTGTCGATGCCGGGTCCGGCGCGCGCAACCAGGTTCAGCGAGTATCCGTTGCGCACGAACAGTGGGTTGTCGGCGACTTTCTTCGTCAGCCCGATTTCGGGATAGATCAGCACGCTGCGGCCGTGTTCCACGCCGGGCACGTTGACGTCGTTGCCGGAGTTGCCGACGGTGAAGGTGCCGGCCAGCAGGTGCACGCCGATGGTGCGGACGAAGCCGTGCCAGTCGCGGGTTTCGTTGGCGGCGACCGAAAAGGTGCGCGATACCGAGGTCTTGGTGTTCTCGTCGCGGTAGCCGACGCCCAGGTTGAAGCTGGCATGGTCGCGTCCCGGACGCGGAATCCCGTACACGACTTGCGCGGTCTTCAGGCGTTGCGCCAGCAATACCTGCGTGTCCAGCGTGTGGCCGCGGTCGTTGATCCAGCGCCGTTTGGCGCCGCCACGCACGCCGGGTCCGGTGTCGGTGCCGACGAACACGCCGGCGGTGTACACCGTGCGCTTGGCGGACGCGACCTCGACCTTGATCGGCACCACGTGGTCCCGCGCCTGTGCGACCTGCGGTTCGACGTCAACGATCGAGAAGTAGTCGGCGTCGTTCAGCGCCTGCTGCAGCGCCAGCAGGTCCGCCTGCGTGTACCAGTCGCCGGTCTGCCACGGCACGTAGCGTTGCAGGAAACCCGGCCGGAACTGCGACCCTTCGAACGTCACCGCACCCAGCTTGTAACGTTCGCCGGTGGTGTAGTGCAGGTGGATGTCGGCGCGGTTGTCGGCGCGGGTCACCTCGACCTTGTGCACGGCGGCCTTGGCATCGAGGTAGCCGTTATCGAGCAGCGCGGTCCCGATCGCCGCCTTGGATGCCTCGTATTTGGCGTCGTCCATCACCTCGCCCGCGCGCGGATGGAACGCCCGCACCGCCTTGCGCACCGGCGGCAGCGCGGCGGCCGGCGCCGGTACCCTGAGATCCAGTTGGACGACCCTGGTCTCCGGACCGGGCGTGACGCGCAGCGACAGTCGCCACACGCCGGCGACGTGCTGCAGACGGCTGACGGCGTCGGCGTTGTAGTAACCGTAGGGCTGCAAGGCTTCCTTCGCCTGCGCTTCCGCCTCGCTGGCCAGCAGCCGCGCCTGGGTTTCGCTGACATCCTTGCGCTGCGCGTACTGGCTCGCGGTCAGGCGTTCGCGTATCGCCGCCTGCAATGCCTTGTCGACGCCGTCGATCGCGACCTCGAGGGTGTCCGCACGCACGGGAGTTGCCAGGATCATCACGGCGATGCAGGCGGAGAACAGCGCCATGCGTGGGAGTGATGCCGGCATCCGGTATCCTGGCTCGGTTCAGCTGCCTGTGACGGACATCGCCTCGACCGTTTCCGGTATCGCCGCACGCACGGTACGGTTCTCCGCTGCCTGCGACAGTATCGCCGCCTCGGGCTTCTCGCGCGAGCGGTGCGCCACCCACGCGCCGGTCAGCGCGGAGAGATACGGGATCGCCTGTGCGGCCAGGATCACCATCCACAACTCGCCCTCGACATAATGGGCGCCGAAGTTGATGGCCATGCCGAAGATCGCCAGCAGCAGCGCGATCGACATCAGCAGTTCCTCGCGCACCGGTCCGAGCGCGCTGGCCGCGCTGCCCGACAGGCGCCGGCTCTTGGCGGTGCGCACGAAGGCGGTCTTCTGCTTGATCAAGCCCGTCCATACGCCGCGCGCGATCGCGTGCGAGAGGCCCATGCTGGCGATCGACGCCATCAGCGTGTCGCGCCATCCGCACGGCACGCGCGCGCGGTACAGCACGATGCCGAACAGTGCCCTGGCCACGAAGAAGCCGAGCACCGGAATCAGGAACAGCTGCATCGGCAGGCTGAAGATCGAGGGCGCGGCCAGCATCCCGACCGTCCAGGCCAGCGCCAGCAGCGTGAACACCATGTGCAGCGCATCGGCGAACCACGAGAACCAGCCCGTGAGGAAATGGAAGCGTTGGCCGGAAGTCAGCGGGCCGCGCCGCACCAGCCAGTCCCAGCGGCCTTTCAGGATCTGCATTGCGCCGAATGCCCAGCGATAGCGCTGGCTCTTGTAGGCACGGAGATCGGCGGGCGTGAGGCCCTTGCCCATCAACTCGTCCACGTAGATCGTGTCGTAGCCCGCGTGCATCAGGCGCAGGCCCAGTTCCGCGTCCTCGCAGATCGTCCACTCCGACCAGCCGCCGGTGCCTTCCAGCGCGACCCGGCGCACCATGGTCATTGTGCCGTGCTGGATGATCGCGTTGCGCTCGTTGCGGTGATGCATGCCGATCCGGAAGAAGCCGTCGAACTCCCAGTTGGTCATGCGCCGGAACGCGTTGTGCACGTAGTCGCGATGCGCCTGCGGGCACTGCACCACCGCGACGTTGCGGTCGTGGAAGTAGCCGGCCAGCGAGGACAGCCAGTCCTTGCGTACCACGTAGTCGGCATCGACCACCGCGATGATGTCCGCGCGCGGATCGGTCTGCTTCAGGCCGTAGTTCAGCGCACCGGCCTTGAAGCCGGGCCAGGGATCGAGGTGGAAGAAGCGGAAGCGCTCGCCCAGTTGCGCACAGCGCCCCTCGACGGGTTTCCACACCTCTGCCTTTTTGGTGTTGTTGTCGATCACCAGCACCTCGTAGTTCTGGTAATCGAGTGCGGCCAGCGAATCCAGCGTGGCGATCACCATCTCCGGTGGCTCGTTGCAGCAGGCCAGGTGAATCGACACGAACGGCTGGTGCGCCGGCGGATCGGGTTCCAGCAGGCCGAAATGCCGCAGCCATTGCCTGCGCCACAGCACCTCGACGAACTCGAAACCGTTGATCAGCAGGATCGCGAGGATCGCCAGTTGCGCGGGGAACAGGATCACCAGCATCGCCCAGTCGATCACGTCCAGGTAGAACTGGAACGGCACGGTCACCGACCACACGATCAGGGCGGCGGCGAGCTGGATCAGCGCCATGAACACGAAGCGCCCGACCAGCCTGAAGCGCGCGAAGCGCCAGCCGAACCACACCATCGGAATCAGCGCCAGCAGTCCGGATGCCAGCGCCTTCCACGGCCAGGTCGGGTCTTCCAGCACCGGCCCGGTCAGCGGGAACTTCAGCTGGCGATCGGCGTTGAACATGCCCCAGTACGCGCCGGTGCGGCCCTCGCCCAGCCCTTCCTTCCACGGCTGGTCGATGGCTTCCATGATGTAGTAATCGATGTGTTGTTCGCTGGCGACGTTGAACCAGTCGCGCAGGAAAATCGCCTGGTTGGCGGTGGACGGCTTGGCGTATTCGAAGCGGTCACCGTTGGACGGCCAGCCCACCTCGCCGATCACGATGTGCTTGTCCGGGTAGAGCTGCCGGAGGCGCTGGTAACGCATCAGCACGTCGCCGATCGCGTCCTTGCGCGGCACGCCTTCCCAGTACGGCAGCAGGTGCACGGTGATGAAATCGACGTGCTGCGCGAGTTCCGGATATTTTTCCCAGATGTGCCAGGGCTCGGCGGTCGAGACCGGCTGGCGGATCGCGGCGCGCGCGCGGTCGAGGTACGCCATCAGCTTTTCCGGCGACATGTCGTGGCGCAGCAGCACCTCGTTGCCAACGATCACGCGCTTGATGTCCGGCCAGCGTCGCGCCTGCGCGATCAATGCGTCGAGTTCGCGCTCGTTGTTGCCGTCGCGGCGGTCCAGCCACGCGCCGGCCATCACGTCCAGGTGATACTTCATGGCCAGCCGTGGAATGGCCGGGTACTGCCACACCGAATACACGCGGACGCGGTCGCTGTGCCTGGCCATCAACGCCAGGTCGGCATCGACCTGCTTGTCGTCGGGGAAACTGTCGTTCAGCGGGCTCTGGAAACGCTGGAACGGACTGTAGGCGAAGCCGGCGATCTTGCCCCGCCACGGCGTCACGCGGGTCGGGTGGTCCGCCTCGCGCCACAACGCGAAATTCAGCGCCGCAACCAGCAACGCCAGCACCACCGCCGACAACAGGGCGGCGACGCGCGGGCGGCGCGGCTCGATGGCGGTCTTGGCGTTCAGGACCCTCTCCCGGGCGAAGCGGCACGGCGCGAAACCCGGCAGCCTACGTGCGCACGCCTGAAAATTGTGCAAACGGGAACCGGAACAGGGTGCAGAAGAAAGCCGACGCGACGGGGCGAATGCCGGCCCGGGTGCGCCGGCTTGTTCCGCTCCCGTCTCCCCGCGCAGGCGGAAAGGCCGCCTGCAGGCGGCCCCGGCTTCCGTTCATCGCGGCGTGACGTTCACGCCATCTGGGTCGAGGCGAAATCCCAGTTCACCAGGTTCCAGTACGCCTCGACGTACTTGGCGCGCGCATTGCGGTAGTCGATGTAGTAGGCGTGTTCCCACACGTCGCAGGTCAGCAGCGGGCGGTCGCTGCCGGTGATCGGCGTGCCGGCGTTCGAGGTGCTGACCAGGCCCAGCGAGCCGTCGGCGCGCTGCACCAGCCAGGCCCAGCCGGAACCGAAGGTGCCCACCGCGAGCTTGCCGAATTCCTCCTTGAACCTGGCAACCGAGCCGAACGCCTTGGTGAGCGCGTCGGCCAGCTTGCCGGAGGGATCGCCACCCCCTTTCGGCGAGAGCGAATTCCAGTAGAAGGTGTGGTTCCACGCCTGCGCGGCGTTGTTGAACATGCCGCCGGTGGCCTTCTTCACGATGTCCTCGAGGTTCATGTCGGCGAAATCGGTGCCCTCGATCTGCTTGTTGAGGTTGTCGACGTAGGCCTTGTGGTGCTTGCCGTAGTGGTAATCCAGCGTTTCCTCGGAAATGTGCGGGGCGAGGGCATTGCGCTCGTAGGGCAGCGGGGGAAGTTCGATCGCCATCGTGGTTCTCCTTGATCGAAGGTCAGGGCAAGGCGCCATGCGGCTGCGGCGCGCCTGATACAATCGGACGCCATCGGCACAACGCCATCCGGCCATTCTAGACCCATACGCTCATGGACGTCATCGAACGCATCAAGAGCACGCTCGCGGAACACCCGATCGTGCTGTACATGAAAGGCACGCTGCAGTTCCCGATGTGCGGCTTTTCCGCGCGCACCGTGCAGGCGCTGGACGCGGCCGGCGCGGAGTATTTCTCCGTCAACGTGCTGGAAGACCCGGAGATCCGCGCCAACCTGCCGCGCTATTCCAACTGGCCGACCTTCCCGCAGCTCTACATCAACGGCGAGCTGATCGGCGGTTGCGACATCACCCTGGAACTCTACGAATCCGGCGAACTGCAGCGCATGGTGGCCGAGGCCGGCAAGCAGACGGCTTCGCGATGACCCTCCCGGCAGCGTGTCTGCCGGCGGACTGGACGCCAGCCCCCGACGCGCTCGCGGGGCGGGTGGTGATGGTTACCGGCGCCGCGGGCGGTCTTGGCAGTGCGGTCTCGATCGCCTGTGCGAAGGCCGGCGCCACGGTGCTGCTGACCGGCCGCAAGATCCGCGCGCTGGAGCCGGTGTACGACGCGATCGCCGGCTTGCCGGACGCGCCGCAACCGGTGCTGCAGCCGCTGGACCTGCAGGGCGCTTCGCCGCTGGAATACCAGACGCTCGCCGAAACCATCCGCAGCCAGCTCGGCCGGCTGGACGGCATCGTGCACGCGGCCGCACGGTTCGACCTGCTGACGCCGCTGGCGCTGCTCGATCCCGAAGTCTGGCTGGGCACCCTGCACGTCAACCTCTCCGCTCCGTTTCTGCTGACGCAGGCCTGCATGCCGCTGCTGCAGGAACGCGCCGACAGCGCGGTGGTGTTCGTGCTGGACGATCCGGAACGGATGACGCGTGCGCACTGGGGTGCGTATGGCGTGGCCAAGGCAGGACTCGCGGGGCTGGTTTCGATCCTGCACCAGGAAACCGACGAGTCGTCGCTGCGCGTGCACGCGCTGCTGCCCGGCCCGATGCGCTCCGCGCTGCGTCAGCGCGCCTGGTTCGGCGAGGACACCCGGCTGCTCGCCACGCCGGAAGCACCCGCGCGGGCCGCGGTGTATCTGCTGTCGGCCGAAGGCGCCGCGGCACGGGGGAAGGTGCTGGACTTGCGCGGGCAGCAGGGGAGCGGGGGCCGGGGACAGGGGTAGAACACGCTTCCCTGTTTGTCGTGTGGTTTCCTGCCCTGGACCTGCAGGGGAACGTTCGAAAAAAACCGCGGCTCGCGCTGGCGCATCGTCCCGGCGAATGCGTGACGAGGCAGCCGCACGGTTGCTCGAAGACATTGTTAGGCTTCCAGGTCCCCGGCTTGGCAAAGGAACCCCATGCACACGCAAATGACCATCCTGTCGGCCGGCGTGATGCTGTTCCTGATCCTGGACCCGCTCGGCAACATCCCGTTCTTCCTCAGCCTGCTGAAGGACGTGCCGCCGCGCCGGCGGCGCTGGGTGATGGTGCGCGAACTGCTGATCGCGCTGGCGGTGCTGGTGGCGTTCCTGCTGGGCGGGCAGCTCCTGCTGCACATCATGCAGCTCAAGCAGGAGTCGGTCAGCATCGCGGGCGGCATCGTGCTGTTCCTGATCGCGATCAAGATGGTGTTTCCGCCCAGGGACGGCGGCATCTTCGGGCCGCCGGGGCAGGGTGAACCGTTCATCGTGCCGCTGGCGATTCCCGGCGTGGCGGGGCCATCGGCGATGGCCGCGCTGCTGCTGCTCACCACCACCCAGCCCGGCCGTGAACTGGAGTGGGGGCTGGCGCTGTTCCTCGCGTGGCTCGCGACCGCGGTGATCCTGCTCAGCTCGACCTGGCTGTTCAGGCTGCTGGGCGAGAGCGTACTGACCGCGCTGGAACGCGTGATGGGCATGCTGCTGATCGCGTTGTCGGTGCAGATGTTCCTGGGCGGTCTCGAAGCCTACCTGCATGCCGCGTGAGCAGACGAGGGGCGATGGTTTCCGGAAGGCGCGGGCATCGATGCCTGCCTGTCCACGGAGCAGCACAACCGTCACAAACGGCTGTTAAACTTCCGTATTGTGGTGGTGCCGGGGCACTCGCCACGGGGGTTGCTGCAGGTCGTGTGTCGCGTTCGTCCGCCGAAGGCGGATGGACGGCGCGCCGACCCTGCGTGGATGCCGATGACTTCGAGGACGAAAACCATGAGACTTTCGCTTGCCGCGCGGTTGCTGTCATTCGTTGCCGTCATGCTGTTTGCCGCGTCGCCGGCGCTGGCGCAGAACACGTCCTCGTCGATGGACGGGCACGTGATCGATGCCGGCGGCAAGCCGGTGGCAGGGGCCATGGTGCAGATCGTGCACGTGCCGTCCGGCACCACACGCACCATCACCACCGATGCCGCCGGCGGTTACAACGCACAGGGCCTGCGGGTGGGCGGGCCTTACGACATCCGCGTGGTCCTTGACGGCAAGACCGTGGCCGAGCGCGACAACGTCTATCTGCAACTGGCCCAGACCAGCACGATCGACCTGACCATCACCGCGGCGGCGCCCAGCGAGGTCACCAATCTCGGCGCGGTCAACGTGACGGCCTCGGCACTGAGCCAGATCTTCCAGCCCGACAACAAGGGCGTCAGCACCAACGTCTCGCAGCGCCAGCTCCAGGTCATCCCGGTTCCCAACCGCTCGATCCAGGACATCGCGCGTCTCGACCCGTTCGTCTCGCTGACCAACAACAACGCGGCCGGCGGCTTCACCCAGATCAGCGCGCTGGGCCAGAACAACCGCTACAACAACGTCACCATCGACGCGGTGCCGACCAACGATTCGTTCGGCCTCAATGCCAACGGCCTGCCCGCGCAGAACCAGCCGCTGTCGTTCGACGCGATCGAGGCCTACAACATCTCGACCGCGAATTACGACGTCACCTCCAAGCGCGCGCTGGGCGCCAACATCAACATCGTCACCAAGAGCGGCACCAACCAGTACCACGGCTCGCTGTACTACGCCTACACCAACGCCAACGACCTGACCGGCAAGGGCAAGACCGACAACACCTTCACCGGCTATTCGCAGAAATACACCGAAGGTGCCACCTTCAGCGGCCCGATCGTCAAGGACAAGCTGTTCTTCTTCGTGGACGTGGAGAAGTCCAAGGTGATGGCCCCGGCGCCCAGCTACGGCCCGATCGGCTCCGGCGCGGCCAACATCGTCCCCGTCACCCAGGACCAGATCGACCAGATCATCAGCATCGCCCAGGGCTACGGGATCAACCCGGGCACGCTCAAGGCCGATTCGAACAACCAGACCGACATGCGCGCGCTGGTCAAGCTGGACTGGAACATCAACGACTCGCACCGCCTCAGCCTGCGCGTCAACCAGGACAACGGGCAGACGCCGAACATACAGGGCAATTCGGTCAGCTCGCGGCCCTCGCTGGGCCTGTCCAGCTACTGGTACACCCAGCACCAGGATCTGCGCCAGTACGTGCTGAATGCGTATGACGACTGGTCCGACACGTTCTCGACCGAGGCGTCGGTTTCCTACGCCAAGTACCACTCCACCCCGACGGTGCTGGCGCACGCGCCGATGATCCAGGTTTACACCTCGCCGACTTCGCCCGGCAGCCTGACGGGACCGTCGGTATTCCTGGGCGAGGACCAGTACCGCGACTACAACGTGCTCAACGTGGACACCACGACCGCGTTCTTCGCCGGCACGTGGTTCCTGAGCGAGCACACCGTCAAGGCCGGTTTCGACTTCCAGCAGGACAGGTTCTACAACCTGTTCGGCCGCACCGAGTTCGGTTCCTACCAGTTCAGCGGCATTCCGGCTTTCGCGGCGGGCACCTATTCCAGCTACACGCTGTACCAGCCCGTCGACGGCAACATCAACAGCATCGCCGCGAACTGGACGTTGCAGCAGTGGGGCCTGTTCGCGCAGGACACCTGGAACATCTCGCCCCGGCTTTCCCTGCAGTACGGCGTGCGCGTGGACATTCCCAAGGCGAACAAGTCGCCCGTGTACAACCCCTGCTTCTCGTCCGCGCCGATTCCGGACGGCTCCGGTCCCAGGGGCTGCCAGTACGGCGGTTTCGGAATTCCCAACAACGCCAGGCTGAGCAGCAAGCCCATCATCGAGCCGCGCATCTCGTTCAACTACGCCTTCGACACCCGCTACAAGACGCAGTTGCGCGGCGGCATCGGCCTGTCCGAGGCGGTGACGCCGGGCGTGTGGTTGAGCAATCCGTACACCAACAACGGCGTCACGCTGACCAGTGCGACCAGCCGTTCCGGCCAGTTCAACCCCGATCCGTTCACCCAGCAGTTGCCCAAGGGTTCTCCGCCGACGCCCGAGGTGGACGTGACCGATCCGCACTTCCAGTTGCCGACCGCGCTCAAGGCCAGCCTGGGCCTCGACCGCGAGCTGCCCTGGTGGGGCCTGGTGTTTTCGGCCGATTACATCCACCTGCAGGTCCAGCACGGCCTGTTCTACCAGAACCTCAACTACGGCACGCCCACGGGCACCATGCCGGACGGCCGTGCGAGCTACTGGAACCCGACCGCCGCCACCGTTTGCCACAACGGCAAGTCGGGCCAGCCTTACACCATCGCCGCGTGCCTGCAGAACCCGAACTTCTACAACGTGGTGTACCTGACCAACACCCGTTACGGTTCGGCGGATTACCTGTCGCTGATGCTCACCAAGCCCTTCGGCCAGGGTTTCTTCGGCAATTTCGGCATCGTGCTGGGCCGGTCCACCGAAGTGAACCCGGGCACTTCCTCGCAGGCAGCCTCCAACCTCAACAATAACGCCGTTGCCAACGGCAACGAGGACGTCGCCTCGCGCAGCATCTACGCCGTGCCCAAGCGCGTGATCGCGTCGCTGACCTGGGAGCACAGGTTCTTCGGCGACTACGTGACCAGCGCGTCGGCGTTCTATGACGGCCACAGCGGTACGCCTTACAGCTGGGTGTTCGGCAACGACGCCAGCGGCCTGTGCTTCGGCAGCAGCACCAACTGCCCCTACGAGCTGGCCTACATTCCGGCCCCGGGCGGCGTGGAGTTCACGCCGGGCACCACCGCCGCGCAGCAGCAGCAGTTCTGGAACTTCATCGCCAGCAATCCGTACCTGCGCAGCCATCAGGGCCAGATCGCGGGCCGCAACGGCGCGATCTCGCCGTGGGTGAACACGCTCAACCTCAGCTTCATGCAGGAAATCCCCGGCCTGTTCAAGGGCAACAAGGGTTCGGTCAAGTTCGACATCTACAACTTCCTCAACCTGCTCAACAAGAAGTGGGGCGATGTCTATGACGTCGATTTCCCGTACATGCGCACGCTCGCGAATTTCGCCGGCGTCGATCCGGCCACCGGCAAGTACATCTATTCGCTGCCGACCAGCGGGGGCAGCTACAACCCGGGTTCGCTGAAGCTGGAGGACCAGTGGGCGCAATCGCGCTGGGCCGTGCAGGTGACGCTGCGCTACACGTTCTGAACGCCGCAAAGGGATCAATCACGGAATCGGCGCCCCTGCGGCGCCGATTTCCTTTCGCTCCGGCTTGACCGGCGGTACCGTGCACGCGCAATCTTGTCGGCCCTTTCCGGGCGGCACCGAACCGCCCGACACAGGAGAACGCAGAGGGATGAACGACGTCCGCAGCCCTTCCCGGGCGAAGCAGCCGACCGTCAACGCGCGGATCGTGCCGGCCGGCACGCTGGACGTGCTGTCGCGGGACGAGATCTCGCGCCTGCGCGATGCCAGTGCCGCGGGGCTGCACGGACTGCTGCGTTCCTGCGCGCTGGCCGTGCTGACCTCCGGCGCGATGCATGACAGCGCGCGCGCGATGCTGGACCGCTATCCCGACTTCGACATCCAGGTGCTGCAGCAGGACCGCGGCCTCAAGCTGGAACTCAAGCACGCGCCGGCGCAGGCGTTCGTGGACGGCAGGATCATCCGCGGCACCAACGAGCTGCTGTTCGCGGTGGTGCGCGACATCGTGTACGTCTCCACGCAGATCGCCGCGGGGCAGTTCGAGCTCACCGATTCCAGCGGCATCACCCACGCGGTGTTCGACATCCTGCGCAACGCGCGGGTGCTGCGCGCGCGTTTCGATCCCAACCTCGTGGTGTGCTGGGGCGGGCATTCGATCTCGCGCGAGGAATACGACTACACCAAGGACGTCGGCTATGAGCTGGGCCTGCGCGGCATGGACATCTGCACGGGCTGCGGTCCTGGCGCGATGAAGGGGCCGATGAAAGGCGCCACCATCGCGCACGCCAAGCAGCGCCACCGCAACAACCGCTACATCGGCCTGACCGAACCCAGCATCATCGCGGCGGAATCGCCCAACCCCATCGTCAACAGCCTGGTGATCCTGCCCGACATCGAGAAGCGGCTCGAGGCATTCGTGCGCATAGGCCACGGTTTCATCGTGTTCCCGGGCGGCGTCGGCACCGCGGAGGAGATCCTGTATCTGCTGGGCATCCTGCTGCACCCCGCCAACGCGAAGCTGCCGTTCCCGCTGGTGTTCACCGGGCCGAAGGTGGCTGCCCCGTACTTCGAGCAGATCGACAGGTTCCTCAGGCTCGCGCTGGGCGAGGCTGCCGCGAAGCGTTACCAGGTCATCATCGACGATCCCGCGGCCGTGGCCCACGCGATGCAGCGCGGCATCGAGGAAGTCCGCGACCACCGGATCGCGCAGCACGACGCGTTCTTCTTCAACTGGGAATTGAACATCGACCTGGCTTTCCAGAAACCGTTCGATCCCACCCATGCGGCGATGGCGGCGCTGAACCTGCAGCGTGACCAGCCGGTGCACGAACTGGCCGCCAACCTGCGCCGCGCGTTCTCCGGCATCGTCGCCGGCAACGGCAAGGAGGAGGGCATGCGCCGGATCGACGAGGAAGGCCCGTTCGAGATCAACGGCGATCCGGAGATCATGCGGGCGCTGGACGCGTTGCTGAAGAGCTTCGTCGAGCAGCACCGGATGAAGCTGCCGGGCAGCAGGTACGTGCCGTGCTACCGGATCGTCGCAGCGGACGGACGGGGCGGCCGCTGACCCGGATCGGGATGGCGGGCGTTTTGACACCTTTCGGTGCCGCCCGGATAATGGATGACCCCGCGTTGATCCGGTGCCCGGGCAGTTCGGCCGCTCGAGTGGCGCGCCGAATGCGAGGAGGAGGCAGGGATGCCGAACGGCAAACGCTCCAGGGACGGATCATGCGACAATTTTGCAAGTGCCCGAGTAGCTCAGCCGGTTAGAGCATCTGACTGTTAATCAGAGGGTCCCCCGTTCGAGTCGGGGCTCGGGCGCCAATCTCGTTCGTCCCGTCACGCGCCATCCGCGTTGACACGGCTTGCACGATCCGCACCGTACGCTGGCGGGCCCGCAAACATTGCATTCGGCGCCTGCCATGATCGGGCACACATCCCCGGTGATTCCATCCGTCGGCATCAGTGGAATGGCGCTGTACGTTCCGCCGTACCGCGTCGATCTCGAGCAATGGTGCCGCTGGACCGGCGGCAACCGGGACAAGACCCGCGCCGTGGTGGGCCACGGCTTCCGGATGCCGGCGCCGGGCCAGAGCATCTACGCGATCGCGGCCAACGCGGTGCTGCGGCTGATCGACCGCTGCGGCATCGATCCGCGCCGGATCGGTCACCTTGCGCTGGGCACCGAATCCAGCACCGACAACGCCGCCGGCGCGGTGATCGTGCGCGGGCTGGTCGATCGCGCACTGCAAGCCGAAGGCCGGCCGCGCGTCGCGCGCGACTGCGAGGTGCCGGAACTGAAACACGCCTGCCTGGGCGGCGTTTACGCGATCAAGGGCGCGTTGCGCCATCTCGCGCTGGACGGTCGAGGCCGGCAGGCGATCGTGGTCAGCGCCGACATCGCCGAATACGCACGCGGCAGCAGCGGCGAACCGACCCAGGGCGCGGGCGCGGTGGCGATGCTGCTGGAGGAAAACCCGCGGCTGCTGGCGCTGGACCTGACCCGCAGCGGCAGCGCGTCGGCTTACCGCGGCGCCGATTTCCGCAAGCCGTTCCTGCGCTTCGCGGGACAGGTGCCCGGCCGCGACGGCCGTTTGCGCGACACGCCGGTGTTCAACGGCAAGTATTCCACCGATTGCTACATCGACGAGACGCTGCACGCGCTGGATGCGATGTTCGCGCGGCGCGCGGGACCGCGCGCCGCATACCTGCGCGGGCTGGGCGCGGTGTTCATGCACCGGCCCTATCACCGGATGCCGCGTGCGGCGTGGGCGATGGCGTACCTGTTCGCGCTGGGTCACGATGCCGCGGACGATGGGGAAGCGCGCAGCGAACTGGCCCGTTATTGCGATGCCGCGCAGGTGCCGCTGGAAGCCTTGCTCCGCGAAATGCGCTCGGGCGGGCTCGATGGTTCCGGAACGGAAACGCCGCCACCCGACCCGTACCCGCTGTCGCAGCAGGTGCTGAAGGCGTTCCGCGACGGCGATGCGCACGGGGCTGTCGTCGAGGACAAGCTGCGGTTGGGCTCCGAGGCGATGATGGAACTGGGCAACCTCTACACCGCCGCGCTGCCCGCGTGGCTGGGGGCGGGACTCGAGGAAGCGGCGGTCCGCGAATACGCACTCGATGACCGCGACCTGCTGCTGATGGGCTACGGCAGCGGCGATGCGGCCGAGGCGATTCCCGCGACCGTCGCGCCGGGCTGGCGGGACGCGGCCCGTGCGATGGGTTTTCGCGAAGCGCTGGCCGGTGCCGTGGATCTGGAGCGCGAGGAATACGTCTCGCTGCACGATGCGGGCGAAGTGGACGGCGCGCGTCGTCCGCTTGCGGCCGGTTTCGTGGTCGATCGCGTGGGCATGCGCAACGACCCCGAATTCCAGGATTACGGGATCGAGTACTACCGCTACCTCGGCATGCCCTGAGCCAGCCCGGCGGCCATGGCTTGGGTCAGCCGGTTCCGGCCAGGGCCAGGCATTCCCGCAACCGCTGCGGTTCCGGCGCTCCCGCGCGCACTCGCCCCGAATTGGCGACCACCACCGACCGGCCGCGCCCGTCGCCGGCATGGCAAATGGTGAACGTCGCGTTGCTGCCGCCGGCGCCGCCGTTGGGACGGAACGCGATCTGCGGACGGCCGACGGTGGTGATCACGCGGGTGCCGCGCGGCAGCGCGTCGAACACCGCCAGCGGCGGCGTGCCGCCGTCGGGCCGGCCATCGCGATCGTCGTCCAGTGCCACCATCCAGCCGTGTTGCCAGTCATCGCCACGCCGACACTGCCTGCCGTCGGGGCTCGGGCAGACCAGCACCTGGGTACGGCGCAGGATCGCGGTTTCGCGCGCGTGCATCAGGCTGGCGACGAAGGCATTTTCGGCCGCGGCATCGTGCGAGCGCGCCAGCATGCCAGCCAGGGCCGGCGCGCCGGCCATCGTCAGGATGCCGAGGATCGCGAGGGCCGTCACCAGTTCGGTGAGCGTGAAACCACGCACGGAAGCAGCTCGCGAGCGCATGACCGATCCCTCCATCGTGACGGCGACAGTCTGCGCATTCGGGACTGCGTGCGGCAGCGGCACGCGGCGTCATCGTGTGTCGGACATTGCTGACAGGGGTTGTCAGCAGGGCAAACGTATAATGCCGGGATGGATACGAGCCGCGCCCCGCAACGCAGCGAAGAGCGCTTCCGGCTGGTCGCGCCGTACCAGCCCGCCGGCGACCAGCCGCAGGCGATCGCGAAGCTGATAGAAGGCTTCGAATCGGGCCTGGCCGCGCAGACGCTGCTGGGCGTCACCGGTTCCGGCAAGACCTTCA
>JAJPHQ010000106.1 GCA_021325195.1 Gammaproteobacteria bacterium
ATGGTCATGCCCATCATCGAGGAGATGTCCAGTTCGGTGCCGGTGATCCACAGTCCGATGAACACCGCGCAGATCGCCAGCAGCGGCTGGACCAGTACCACGATCGCCGCCCGGAAACTCTCGTACAGGAACAGCAGCAGCGTGAACACCAGCGCGATCGCGGTCAGCAACACCACGGTCAGGCCGCGGAAGGCGATCTGCTGCTGCCGGTACAGCCCGCCCAGTTCGTAGTACATCCCGGTCGGCAGTTCCCCGCGCGCGTCCAGCACCTTCCTGACGTCGCGGATGGTCGAGCCGATGTCGCGGCCGCTGATCCGCGCGGTGACCGCCAGCATCCGCTTCAGGTTCTCGTGGCCGATTTCCGGCTGGCCGTGCTGTTCCTGCAGCGCGGCCACGCGCGCGAGCGGAAACACGTGACCCGCGCCGTCGCTGATCGGCAGCGCGGCCAGTTGTTCGATCTCGGCGCGATCCGCGGGCGGCACCCACACCCGCACGCCGACCATCTTCGGGCCCTGCGGCAGTTGCGCGGCGATGCTGCCCTCGGCCGCGGCGGCGACCTGGTCGGCGACGCTTTTCGGATCGACGCCCGCCAGCGCGGCGCGCACCGGATCGACCCGCACTTCCAGCGCATCGCCGGCGGGATTGATGCCGTTCAAGACCCCGACCACGCCGGGGATCTTCCCGAGCTGCGCTGCGATCTTGACCGCGGCGGCGTCCAGCGCGGATTGATCGTCCGAATACAGCTTCACCTCGATCGGCTGGGGCACCTCGGTCAAATCGCCGATCATGTCCTCCATCAATTGCGCGAAGTCGATGTCGAGGGCCGGCACCTGCGCTTCCACCTGTTTGCGGATGCCGTCCATCACGGCCTCGATCGGCGGGCGCGGACCGTTCTTGAGGCGGATGAAGAAGTCGCCGGTGTTGGCCTCGGTCAGGCCGCCGCCCAGTTGCAGGCCGGTGCGGCGCGACCAGGTATCGACGTAGGGATTGGCGCGCAGGATCGCCTCCACCTTCTTCAGCAGGCGGTCGGTTTCCTCCAGCGAGGTGCCGGGCGGCGCGATGTAGTCGAGCACGAAGCCGCCCTCGTCCATCCTGGGCATGAAACCGGTGCCGACCGACTTGTAGGCGAGCACGCCCAGCAGCAGCAGCGGGACCAGCCCGGCCAGCAGCAGCAGCGGATACTCCAGCACGCGCAGCAGCACGTTCTCGTAGAAGCGCATGCAGCGCCGGGCGAACCCTCCGGGCGGATGTTCGGCGGCGTGGCGCTCGTCGATCAGGCGTTCGGCCAGCAGCGGCACCGCGATGAACGTGAGCAGGTACGAAATCACCAGCGCGCTGGCCATGGTGAGCGAGAGCGACTTGAAGAACGCGCCGGTGACGCCGGAAAGGAAGGCCAGCGGCAGGAAGATCACGATGGTCGCGAGCGACGAGCCGGTCAGCGGGCGGGTGAACTCGCGCGCGGCCATGGCGATCCGTTCGCGCACGTGATGGCCCGTTTCACTGCGCAACCGGCGCATGATGTGTTCCAGCATCACGATCACGTCGTCGATGATCAGGCCCACCGCCGCCGCCATGCCGCCCAGCGTCATCATGTTGAAGCTCATGTGCAGCACGCCGAGCAGCAGGATGGTGATCGCCAGCGTGGCCGGCACCACCAGCAGCGCGATCACGATCACCCGCGTGTTGCGCAGGAACACGAACAGCACCAGGCCGGCCAGCAGGATGCCGATCAGGATCGCGTCGCGCACGCTGGCGGCCGCGCCCTTCACCAGTTGCGTCTGGTCGTACCAGGCGGCGATCTTCACGCCACTCGGGATCTGGGGCGCGTAGGAGGCGAGGCGCGCCTTGACCGCATCGACCATCGCGATGCTGTTGGCGGCCGGCTGCTGGAAAACCTGCAGCAACACCGCCGGGCGCCCGTCCGCGCCCACCCGCACCCACTGCGGCTCGGCGCCCAGGCTCACGGTCGCGATGTCGTTGACCCGCACCACGCCGCCGGGGCCGGCACGCACCACCACGTCGCCCAGCGCGCGCACGCTGGCGGGCTGGTTGTTCGCGAGCAGCAGGAACAGCTTGTAGTGATCGGACAGCCGCCCCAGCGCGGAGATGTCGGCGGCGCCGGACACCGCGCGTATCACCTCGTCGAGGGTCAGGTCGCTGGCGCGCAGTTTTGCCGGATCGACGTCGACGTGGAATTCGCTGACCGCGCCGCCCTGCACGTCCACCCGCGCGACGCCCTCGACGCCGGTGATCAGCGGGCGCAACTGGTATTGCGCGAGGTCGTAGAGCTGCGTGGGCGTCAGCGTGTCGCTGCGCAGGCTGTAGGCCAGCACCGGCTCGTTGCTGGTGGGGTCCATCCGCAGCGCATCGACGTGCGTGCCCGGCGGCAGGTCGGGCAGCACCTGTCCGACCGCGGCGTTGACGTCGAGGAAGGCGCGGCTCATGTCCGCGCCCCAGTCGAAGGTGACGTTGATCTCGGCGCTGCCGCGGCTGGTCGCCGAACGCACGTCGCGCACGCCGCGGATGCGGCGGATCGCCTCCTCGACCGGCGTGGTCACCGCCGCCACCATCTGGCTGGCCGGCCGGTCGCCCGCATCGATGGTCACGCGCACCCGTGGAAACGACACGTCGGGAAACAGCGACACCGGCAGGTTGAAGGCTGCCGCAAGGCCGCCCAGCGCGAGGATCAGGATCAGGAACAGCAGCGAGCGCCGGTGCGCCTGGAACCACGCGGCGATGTTCATTTGAGCCCCTCTCCCTTATGGAAACTCTGATTTATCAGAGTTTCCATGCGGCACAGGGACGTGCCGCCCGCAAACCAGGCACGCATTAGTTGCACGTGCTTGATTTGCGAAGCCGAATTCGGGCGTGTACCGAATTCGGCGTGCTCTGACAAATCCTGGATGGATTTGTTCAGAGCTTCCTTAGGGAGAGGCGGCGCGCAGCGCCGAGCGCGCAGCGCCGGGATGGGGGTATGCAAACGCGATGGAACCCGTCCAGGCATCGCCGAATCCTCACCCGCCCTTACTCGCGCCATCCTCGGCGCTCACCCTTTGGGCCGGCTGGCGCCGTTCACGGCCGATCCCGTCGGCCGTAGTCGGGCACCCTCTGCCGGGGAGAGAGGGGGAGCAAACAGCATCGCCATCGGACACTTCGTAGCTGCCCAGCGTGATCACCGGCGCCTCCGGATCGAGCGCGCCCTCGACGCCCACCGGGCTGCCGTCGGGCGCCACCACCTTCACGTTCACGCGCTGCGCCTTGCCGTGTTCGACCTGCAGCACGTAGCTGCCCGTGGCATCGCTCTGCAGCGCGTTGCGCGGCACCGCCCAAGCCTGGAATCGCGCGGTGTCGATGGTGGCGGACAGCGCCGTGCCGGCGGCCAGCGGCACCCGTTCGTCCAGCGTCGCCACCACATCGACCAGATGCGTCTGCGGATTCACCGCATCGCCGACCATCGCCACCGTGCCGCGCAGCGGCGGGGTGCCGCGCGAGGCATACACGGCATGGATCGTCACCGGCATGCCGGTGCGCAGGCGCGCGGCCTGCTCCGGTTCCACTCCCAGCAGCGCGGCCAGCGCGGCTTGCGGCGCGAATTCGACCAGCTTGGCGCCGGCGGCGACGCGTTCGCCGCGCTGCACGTCGAGCGCGGTGACCACGCCGTCGGCCGGTGCGGTCAGATCGGTCACGGCCTGCGCGCCGCCCAGCGCGGCCTGCGCATCGAGGTTGGCCTGCGCGTCGGCCAGCGCCTTGCGCGCGGCGTCGAGTTGCGCGTTGGTCGCGAGTTTCTCCTCGTGCAGGCGTTCGGTGCGGATCAGGTCGTCGCGCGCCAGACGCAGCGCGCTCCGCGCCTGCAGGTAGGCGCTGCGCGTCGCGGGATCGGTCGCCAGCTTCAGCAGCACCGTGCCGCGCTGCACGCGCCTGCCCGCGATCGCCTCGGTGGCGATGACCTGTCCTGCCTGCGGCAGGCTCAGCGTCAGCGCGCTGCGGCTGTCGGCGGCCAGCGTCCCGAACGCGGCCACGTTGGCGTGGAAGGTCTGCCGCACGGGCATCACCGTGGCGACTTCAACCGGCGCCTGCGTTTCCGTATCCGCTGGCTCGTGCGAGGAACAGGCTGACAAGAGCAGCAGCAGTCCGCCGGCAAACGCAAGGGAACGCCAATAAAAGCGGGAAAGGTGCATGGGAAAGTGTTCGTTCTTCATGCGTTGATTCGCGCCTATTTCCGGACTGTTTCCGTCATGCCCGACGCGTCAGGCCAGGCGCCGGCCAGCGCATCCAGCGCGATCGCCGTCTCGTGGCTGTTCTGGTCCAGCGCCAGCAGCGCGGTGTCGGCGGACAGCGAGTTGGCGCGCAACGCGAGGTAGGTCGGCCAATCCAGCCGGCCTGCCCGGTAATTGAGTTGCGCTGCGTCGCGCGCCCGTGCGAGGCGCGCGGCATGCGCGGCCAGCGCCGCCCGTTGCGCGCGGTCGGTCTCGAGATCGGCCAGCAGACGCCGGATGTCGTTGCGATCGGTCAGCAGGCGCGCGGCGTAGTCGTCGTGCAATTGCTGCCGGGTGGCGCGCTCGACCGCGATGTTGCCCCGGTTGCCGTCGAACAGCGGCAGCGAGAGTCCGATCGAGAATCCGGTGCTGGCGATGTTGCTGTTGTCGCGCGCCTTCACGAAACCCACCGTGATCGCCGGAAATTGCGCGAGGATCGCCGCGCGCAGTTTTTCCTGCTGCGACTCGTAGCCGGCCTGCAGCGCCAGCAGGTCGGGACGGCGCCGGGTCATCGCGGCCAGCGCGCGCTGCACCTCGGCCTCGCCGGGATCGACCGAGAACGGCGCGCCGTCAGATGCAACGGCACCGACGCGTCCAGGCCCAGCAGGTCGTGCAGGTCGTGTTCGCTCTGGTGCAGTTGCCGCTGGGCATCCGCAAGCTGGTTCGCGACATCCGATGCGGCGTTCAGGCCGGCGCTGGCCGAGTCGTAGGTGAGGTCGCCCGCCTGCAGCGCCTGCGCGATCGAGGCCCGGATCGGTGCCAGTGCGTCGCGCTCCGTTTGCAACCGCGTCACGAGCCGGCGCAGGTAATACACGCGGTCGAACAGCGTGCGCGCCTGCGCGATGGTCTGCCATTCGGCCCACAGCAGGTTCAGATCGACCTCGCGCGCGCCCGCGCGTGCGGAAGCCACCCGGGCGGAACGGGTGATCAGGTTGCCCAGATCGAAGGTGAGCCCCGCGGTGTACGCGTCGGTGGTGCCCGGCTGGTGGCCGGTGGGGCGGTCGTGTTCGTAGCTCAACTGCGGATCGGGCAGCAGCCCGGCGGCGTAGGCCTGTGCCTGCGCCACGCCCGCGGCGTCGCGCTGCACCTTCAGGTCGGGATTGTTGGCCACCGCCAGCATCGCGACCTCGGTCACGTCGAGGCCGTCCGCAGGATCGAAGCGGTAGGCGCGCAATTCGGGAACCGGCATCGACGCGGCCGGTACCGTGATGTCGGCGACGCGCCGTGGCCCGCGCCCGTTGTCCAGCGGCAACGGGCGGTAGGTGGCGCAGCCGGCCAGCGCGATCGCGGCGAGCGGCGCGAACAAAAGCGGGGGCGCGAACCGGCGGAACATCCGGGCAAGCGTGCCGCGCCTCGCTTAGCCGTCGCTTAATCCGGCGAACCGCAGCGGCCGGAGCCGCCACGGCGTTTGTCAAGCACGCTTGACACGGCAAAACCGTCCCGGTACCTTCATGCTGTCAAGCGTGCTTGACAATCACTAGGGGCAGACCATGGCACGTTACTCGCAACGGCAATACCAGCTGCAGGTTGCCGTGCTGATGGCGGTTTACGCGCTGCTGATCGTGTTCGAATGGCCGCTGGTGCCGCAGGCGCACGACCTCGTGCTGCGTGCGCTGCTTGCCCTGTTGCCCGCGATTCCGGTCGTGCTGGTGATCGTGACGGCTGCGCGGCAGGTCGTGCGCGGCGACGAATTGCAGCAGCGGGTCCACCTGATTGCACTCAGCATCGCGGCCGCAGTGGTCAGTGCGGCCAGCATCGTGGGCGCCCTGCTTGTCCTCGCACACGTCTGGCGGGTCGGCGGGGATGTCCTGATCTGGGTGTTTCCGGGCTCGTGCCTCGTTTACGGCGTGACGCGCACCGCACTGGTACGCAAGCTCACCGGGACGTGGACCTGTGGATGAAGAACCGCGTGCGCGAGCTGCGCGAGAAGCATGGCTGGTCGCAGGCCGAACTGGGCGAGCAACTGGACGTGTCGCGCCAGACGATCAACGCGATCGAGACCGGCAAGTACGACCCCAGCCTGCCGCTGGCGTTCAAGCTGGCGAGGCTGTTCAGACAACGCATCGAAACGCTGTTCGAACCGGACGAGGAACGCTGAATGAAAACGGACAAGCGCATGGTGTGGCGCGCCACCGCGATCGTGATCGCGGCCGGGGTGCTGGGCTGGCAATGGTGGGGCAGGCATCACGCGGGCAACGCCGATGCGGCTGCCGGTGATGCGGGTGCCCCGGCAAGCACGGCCGCGGTGGCCGCGGGGCCGGCCAAGCCGGCGCCGCCCGCGAGCATGAAACTCGGCACGCAGACCTTGAAGGCGTGCGAGCTGAGGCGCCCGCACACCTCGGCGAC
This sequence comes from Gammaproteobacteria bacterium, assembly GCA_021325195.1. Lineage (GTDB taxonomy): Bacteria > Pseudomonadota > Gammaproteobacteria > Xanthomonadales > Rhodanobacteraceae > 66-474. The sequence continues at coordinate 6,603 of JAJPHQ010000106.1, forward strand.
CACCGCCGCGTTCTGCGCGACGTTGCCGGTGCCGGAAAACCGCGCCGACCCGCGTTCGCGCACGATCGATTTGAAACTCGCGGTGATCAAGAGCGAGGCGCCGGCGGCCGACCGGGATCTGGTGGCCTACCTTGCCGGCGGTCCCGGCCAGTCGGCGATCGAGACCTATCCCGAGATCGCCGCGGCGCTGGCGCCGCTGAACAAGCACCACGACATCCTGCTGCTCGATCAGCGCGGCACCGGCGGCTCGCATCCGCTGCGTTGCCCCGAGGTCGAGAAGGCGATGCAGCAGTTCATCGACCAGCCGTTCGATCCCGAACGCGCGAAGACGCTGACCGCGCAATGCCTCGCCGAAGTCGAGAAGACGTCCGATCCGCGCTTCTATACCACCACCGACGCGGTGGCCGACCTCGAAGCCGTGCGCAAGGCGCTGGGCGCGCCCAAGCTGGATCTGGTCGGCATTTCCTACGGCACCCGGCTGGCGCAGCAGTACGCGCGTGCGCATCCGGACGCGGTGCGCAGCATCGTGCTGGACAGCGTGGTGCCGAATCCGCTGATCCTGGGCGAGGAATTCGCGGACGATCTGCAGGCTTCGCTGAAGCTGCAGGCCGCCGCGTGCGAGACGGCGCCGGCGTGCAAGCGGGCGTTCGGCGACTGGTACCGGACGCTGATGGACCTGCATGCGAAGCTGAAGGCGCAACCCGCGCAGCGGGTCACCTTCAACGATCCCTACACCTTCAAGCCGGTGACGCGCACCGTCAGCGCCGATGCACTGGCCGGCGTGGTGCGGATGTTCTCGTACGCAGCCGAAACCCAGGCGCTGCTGCCGCTGGCGGTCAGCGAAGCGGCCAACGGCGATTTCGCGCCGCTGATGGGCCAGTCGCAACTGCTGACCGGCGACCTGTCCTCGGCGATGAACGGCGGGATGCAGCTGTCGGTGATCTGCAGCGAGGACGCGCCGTTCCTGACGCCGCGTCCGCAGGACAAGGACACCCTCCTGGGTTCCGAACTGATCGACTCGGTCGAGGCGATGTGCTCGGTGTGGCCGCGCGGCGCGATGCCGCGGGATTTCCACGCGCCGTTCACCTCGTCGATTCCGACCCTGATCCTTGCCGGCGAACGCGATCCGGTCACGCCGCCGCGCTACGCGCAGGCGGTGCTGAAGGGCCTGACCGATGCGCGCGTGCTGGAGGTGAAGGGCATGGGCCACAGCGTGATCGGCCGCGGCTGCATGCCCAAACTGGTCGGACAATTCGTCTACGACCGGAAGCCGCAAGAACTGGATGCCGGGTGCCTCGACCGGGTCGGGCCGATTCCCGCGTTCGTCGATTTCAACGGAGCATCGCCATGATCGAAGTGAAGGATCTCCACAAGGCCTTCGGCGAGGTGAAGGCCGTCGATGGCGTCTCGTTCACCGCGCGCGACGGCGAGATCACCGGCCTGCTCGGCCCCAACGGCGCCGGCAAGACCACCACGCTGCGGATGCTCTACACGCTGATGAAGCCCGACCGGGGCCAGGTGCTGGTGGACGGCATCGATGCCGCGGTCGATCCGGTCGCAGTGCGCCGCCGGCTGGGCGTGCTGCCGGATGCGCGCGGCCTGTACAAGCGCCTGACCGCGCGCGAGAACATCGACTACTTCGCGCGCCTGCACGGCATCGAGACGCCCACCATGCACGCGCGCCGCGAGCAACTGATCGACGCGCTGGAGATGCGCGACATCCTGGACCGCCGCACCGAGGGCTTCTCGCAAGGCCAGCGCGTCAAGACCGCGATCGCGCGCGCGCTGGTGCACGACCCGAAGAACGTGATCCTGGACGAGCCCACCAACGGGCTGGACGTGATGACCACGCGCTCGATGCGCGTGTTCCTGAAGTCGATGAAATCGGAAGGCCGCTGCGTGCTGTTTTCCAGCCACATCATGCAGGAGGTCGCGGCGCTGTGCGACCGGATCGTGGTGATCGCGCGCGGCCGCGTGGTCGCGGACGAGACGCCGGATGCACTGCGCAGGCAGACCGGCGTGGAAAACCTGGAGGAAGCGTTCGTGAAACTGATCGGCACCGCGGAGGGACTCGCGGCATGAGGACATCAAGATTGCGGAGCGGTGCAGCAGCCGGCAGCCGCCGCATGGACATTGCAACGCGTGAAACGCCCGCGCAACCGGAGACTGCGGCATGAAATCCTCGCTCGTCGTGTTCCTCAAGGAAGTCCGCGAAAACCTGCGCGACAAGCGCACGGTGATCAACACCTTCGTCACCGGCCCGCTGATCGCGCCGCTGATCTTCGTGCTGGCGTTCCAGTTCGGCGTGAATTCGATGCTGGAAAAGGCCGAGAAGCCGCTGCCGGTGCCGGTGGTGGGCGCCGCGAACGCGCCCGACCTGATCGCCGCGCTGAAGCAGCTCGGCATGGACCAGAAGCCGGCGATCGCGAACCCCGAGGCGGCGGTGCGCGCGCAGAACGCCAACGTGGTGCTGCGCATACCCGCCGATTACGGCAACGCCTGGCGCCGCGGCGAACCCGCGCAGGTGGAGGTCATCTTCGACGCCTCGCAGCGCGATTCCGACCAGGCCGCGGACCGCCTGCGCAACATGCTGAAGGCCGTCGATGCGCGCGTGGCCTCGCTGCGGCTGCTGGCGCGCGGCCTGTCGCCGGCGCTGATCCAGCCCATCGCGATCGCCGACCGCGACCAGTCCACGCCGCAAAGCCGCGCCGGGATCATGTTCTCGATGCTGCCGTACTTCTTCATCATCGGCATCTTCATCGGCGGCATGGCGCTGGCGATCGACACCACCGCCGGCGAACGCGAGCGGCAATCGCTGGAACCGCTGTTCGCCAATCCGGTGCCGCGCTGGCAGATCCTGCTGGGCAAGCTGTCCGCGACCTCGCTGTTCGCGCTGGTCACCGTGCTGCTGTCGATCATCGCGTTCTCGATCGCCGGGCACTTCATGCCCAGCGAGAAGCTCGGCATGACGCTGGACATCGGTGTGCGCTTCACGGTCCTGACCATGATCGTGATGCTGCCGCTGGGCGTGCTGCTGGCCTGCCTGCAGACGCTGGTCGCCGCGTTCGCCCGGAGCTACCGCGAGGCGCAGACCTACCTGTCACTGCTTATGTTCGTCCCCGCGATCCCGACTTTCGTGCTGGCGTTCCTGCCGTACAAGGCGCAGGCGTGGATGTATGCGGTGCCGGTGGTGGGCCAGCAGGCCGCGATCCTGCGGCTGCTGCGCGGTGATCCGGTCGGCGCTGCGGACATCGCGCTGTGCGTGGCATGCAGCACGGTCGCGGCGGCGATCGTGTGGGTGATCACCGAGCGGATCTACGGAAGCGAGCGGCTGGCGATTTCGGCCTGAATCCTCGCGCGTCATTGCTGGCCCAGGAATCCCAGCAGACGTTCGGCGACTTCACGCGGATGCTGGACATGCAGATGATGGATGCCGGGCATCCGTTCGACGCGGATGTCCCGTACCGACGCGGCACGCGCGTCCATCATCGCGCGCGGCAGGTAGGGTGTTTCGGGTTCCGCCAGCAGCAGCAGCGTCGGTGACTCGATGCCCGCCAGCAGGCGCCGCAACTGCATCTCGTCGATCCGCAGCGGCGTCGGGAGCCGCAGACGCGGATCGCTGCGCCATCCGAAACCGTCCGCGGTTTCCCGCAGGTTGCGCGCGACGATGGGTCTCGCCTGCGTCGCATCGAGACCGCCGGCGGCCAGGCGTGCCGCCACCGCGTCGTCGATGCTCGCGAACAGGCGCGGTCCGCGACGCGGGACTTCGCGTTGCGCGTGGGCATCGCGCCAGCGTGACAGGGTCTGCGAACCGTCGTCGGCCAGCGGACCCAGCCCTTCGATCAGCGCCAGCTTGCCGACCCGCGCGGGCAGCGCCGCTGCGATCAGGCTGGCGATCCCGGCGCCCAGCGAATGGCCCAGCAGGTCGAAGCTGGCGAGGCCCAGCGCATCGGCCGCGTCCAGCACGTGATCCACCTGATCGACCACGTGATAGCGGATCGCGCCTGCGGGCAGGTGCGCGGAATGCCCGTGCCCCGGCAGGTCAGGCGCGATCACGCGCCGGCACGCGGCAAGCCGCGGCGCGATCGCGCCGAAGCTGGCCGCGTTGTCCAGCCAGCCGTGCAGCGCGAGCAGCGGCGGCGCGTCGGGTTCGCCCCATTGCAGCGCGGCCAGTTCGCCGCGCGCGGTCTTGAGGCGCAGCTCACGCATGCGCGGCCCACTGCGCGGTTTCGGTCCAGCCCGCCAGATGCCGCCACGCCAGTTGCGTCAGCACGGACACGTGCGCGGCGCTGTCGTTGAGCGCGGGGATGTAGCGGAACTGCTCGCCGCCCGCGGTCAGGAACGCGGCGCGATAGCGCAGCGCGACTTCCTCCAGCGTTTCCAGGCAGTCCACCGCGAAACCGGGGCACAGCACGTCCAGCCGTTTGACATCCTGTTGCGCGAGCTGCTCGACCATCTCGTCGGTGTAGGGACGCAGCCACGATTGCCGGCCCACGCGCGACTGGAAGGCGACGACCAGCCGGTCGTCGCCGAGACCCAGTGCCTGGCCCAGCCGCCGCGCGGTGTCGCGGCATTGACCGGGATACGGATCGCCCCTGTCCGCGCAGCTTTCCGGAATGCCGTGGAAACTCAGCAGCAGCCTCTCGCCGCGGCCGTGCTCGGCCCAGTGCGCCTGCACACTCGACGCCAGCGCGGCGAGATAACCCGCATCGGCGTGGTAATCGCCGACGGTGCGCAGCGCCGGCGGCCAGCGCAACGCCAGCATGGTGCGGGCGACGGCATCCAGCGCGGCGCCGGTGGAGGTCGCCGAGTATTGCGGAAACAGCGGCAGCACCAGCAGGCGGCGCACGCCCCTGCGCATCAGGTCAATGATGACGCCGCGGATCGATGGTTCGCCGTAGGTCATCGCCAGCGCGACTTCCACCTCCGGCGCGCGCGCCGCGAGGGCGCGCCGGACGCCCTGCGCCAGCCGCTCGCTGAACACCCGCAGCGGCGAACCGTCGTCGCGCCAGATGCGGGCGTAGAGCTCGGCCGAGCGGCGCGGCCGGGTGCGCAGCACGTAGCCGTGCAGCACCGGCCACCACAGCCAGCGCGGCCATTCCACCACGCGCGGATCGGACAGGAATTCCGCGAGATAATCGCGCACGGCTTCCGCGGTCGGCGCGGCCGGCGTGCCCAGGTTGACCAGCAGCACCGCGGTGCGCGGCGGGGAGCCCTGTTCATCGCCGGTTTCGAAACCGAGGTAACGTGGCATCGTCGGGCCGCCTGCGTGCGAACTTTGCGGAATCCGCGCAGTCTGCCACAGCAGGGTCCTGCCGATGCCGTCTGCCGGGAGATCGAGCCATGCTTCGCCGCATCCTTGCGTCATGCCTGTTCACGCTGGTTGCGCTGGCGCCGGCCCTCGTCGCCGCTGCCGCCACCAACCCGGCGAAAATCGCCGGCACCGCCAGCGAGGTCCTGAAAGAAATCCTGCAGCAGGCGCCCGACCGGGCCATTCCGAAGGATCTGCTGCGCAATGCCTATGCGGTCGCGGTGATTCCCGACGTGGTCAAGGTGGGGCTGGTGCTGGGCGGCCGGCACGGCGAGGGGCTGATCGCCGTGAAGACGCCGGACGGGAAATGGTCCGATCCAGCGTACGTGACCCTGACCGGCGGCAGCGTGGGATTCCAGGCCGGCGTGTCTTCCACCGACGTGGTGCTGGTGTTCCGCACCCGCCAGGGTGTCGATTCGCTGGTCAACGGAAAGTTCACGCTGGGCGTTGATGCACATGCGGCGGCCGGGCCGGTCGGCCGCAATGCCAGCGCCGCCACGGACATCGCCCTGCAGTCGGAGATCTATTCCTATTCCCGCTCGCGGGGCCTGTTCGCCGGCGTGGCGCTGGACGGCGCGGTACTCAGGATCGACGACAACGCCGACGCGGCGATGTACGGCGCGAACTACACCGCGCGGCAGATTTTCGACGGCAAGGCGGCCTCGGCACCGGCCGTGCTGACCCGTTTCAGGGATCAACTGGATCGCTATTGAAAAACGTCCCGGCGCGCCTCGATCCACGGCCCCCTTGAACCCAAGGGCCGGAGGGTGGCAGCAGGGCCGGGCTCGACCCATGCCGGGCAAGCCGGCAGGCCGGATCGAGGTTTCATGGTGGGGTACACTGGCGGTCAGCGGAAAGGCCGGCGCCGCATCCGCGGTCTGCGGGTCAGACTCCGCAAGAGGTCGACATGTTCGGATTGGACAGCTTCTGGCACTGGATCATCCTGCTCGTGGTGGTGCTGCTGATCTTCGGCACCGGCAAGCTGGCGAAGATGGGCCCGGATCTCGGCAACGCCGTGCGCGGGTTCAAGAAAGCGCTGCAGGGCGAGGACGAGGACAAGGCCAAGGCCGGCAGCGAGAAACTCCAGGCAGATCCACCGCCTGCCGCAGGCAACGCCGGTCAGGAACAGCAGCGCACCGGCGAACCGAAGTAACCCGGCGGTGACGCTGCGATGATCGAGCTCAGCTTCAGCAAGCTGCTGCTGCTGGCGGTGATCGCGCTGCTGGTGCTGGGACCGGAAAAGCTCCCCAGGGCCGCGCGCATGGCGGGTGCGATGCTGCGGCGGCTGCGGCTGGGCTGGGAAAACGTGCGCACCGAAGTCGAGCGCGAACTGCAGGTCGAGGAAATCCGCCGCGCCGCGCGCGAAGCCGCCGCGCACGCCGAAACCGCGCGCTCCACCACCGGCGATACGCTGCGCAAGGTGCGCGAGGCGGTGACCGGAACCGCCGGCGACGCATCGCCGGCCGCCGGCGCCCCCACGGAGAAACCGCACGATGGCGGCGCCTGACGACACGGGTCCCGAATCCGACCTCGAACAGGGCCTGTTCTCGCACCTGCTGGAGCTGCGTGCGCGCCTGCTGAAGGCGATCGCCTGCGTGGTGATCGTGCTGGCGTGCCTGGTGCCGTTCGCCAACCGGCTGTACGCGCTGCTGGCCGAGCCGCTGGTGAAGCGCCTGCCGCACGGCGCACACCTGATCGCGACGCAGGTCGCCAGCCCCTTCGTCACGCCGCTGAAACTCGCGTTCTACACCGCGCTGTTCATCAGCATGCCGGTGATCGTGTACCAGTTGTGGGCGTTCGTCAGCCCCGGCCTGTACCGGCACGAAAAGCGTCTGGCGCGGCCGCTGCTGATCGCGGCGGTGACGCTGTTCTATTGCGGCTGCGCGTTCGCGTATTTCCTGGTGCTGCCGGCCGCGTTCCGGTTCCTCACGATGGTGACGCCGCCCGGCGTGGAGATGATGACCGACATCACCCACTACCTCGATTTCGTGATGATGGTGTTCTTCGCGTTCGGGCTGTGCTTCGAGATCCCGGTGATCGAGGTGATCCTTGCCGCGGTCGGAATCCTGGACTTGAAGAAACTGCGCAGCGGACGCCGCTACGCCATCGTCGGCGCGTTCGCGGTCGCCGCGGTGGTGACGCCGCCCGACATCACCTCGATGATCATGCTGGCGATCCCGATGTGCGCGCTGTACGAACTCGGCATCCTCGCCGTGCGCGTGCTGGTCAAGCCCGGACCCGAGGCGGACGAGGCAGGACAGGCGTCCCTCTGACACGCGGTATGGCGCTTGCTACGCGCGTGAAATGTCATGTTCGTCATTCCGGGCTCCGCGCAGCGCGGAACCCGACTGCGGAGGCAGAGCCTGTGCCGGACTTGATCCTGGAATGCCGGAGCGAACATCGGCGCTGCCGACGACGCACTTGCCGCGCAGGTGGGTAGCTTGGGTGATCGGGGAGGTTCAGCGCGATGCGCGCTCGCCGGCGTCGATTCGCGGTCGCATCGATCACTACGACATCCATAGTCTTGATTCCGCTCGCCTCCAAGGCGAGCGGGCTACTTTTGTTTCGGCAAAAGTAGCCAAAACCATTGCGCACGGACATGACGGTTTCGGCGACTTCCTGCCGCCGAAACTTCCCTGCGCTTCTCGCGCCAAGCGGGCCGGCGCGAACTCGCACATCCCTGTGCTCGGACATGCGCGCCTTGCTCCCGCTTGGCGCTGCGATGCTCGGCGTCATGTACGGCGCTGTAAAGCTCGCTTTGTTGACGGCCATCCATGGCCTGCAGTTTTGTGGGGTTGCGCGATGCGACTTCGTTGAGCGAAGCGCGCAGGATGCGCGCCGACGGTGCCCCTCGGGCGCGGCGAGCGGGCGACGGATCAGTCCGAAGGATGGCCCACAGACTACATCGGCAGGACTGCCGATTTGAACGCCGCAGGCGGCCCGAAGGGCGAGCCACAGGGACGTGGCGAGTCAGGCGGGCGGAACCAAGACAGGGACGTTGAACGACAAAAGCGGGAACGCGGCGCGCTCAGTGTGTGCTGCTCGCCGCGGCAGGCGCCGGCGCGGCGGACGAGCGCGCCAGCACCAGTCCCTTCAGCACGTGCAGCGCCTCCGAGAGTGCGTAGTCGTCGATCGCGAGCTGTCCCGCGTCGGCGTCGGTGACGGCCGCGTGGGTGCCGGGCAGGTGGTTGGGCAGGTCGCCCTCGTGTTCGTCGTCGGCCAGCGAAGGACTGCGGTCGGCCGCGACCGTGACGTTGCCCAGCACGATGTCGGGGGTGATGCCGGCGACCTGGATCGAGGTGCCGTTGGGCGTGTAGTAGCGCGCGGTGGTCAGCTTGATCGCGTCACCGTTGCCCAGCGGCAGGATGGTCTGCACCGAGCCCTTGCCGAAGGTGCGGCGCCCCATGATCAGCGCGCGATGGTTGTCCTTCAGCGCGCCGGCCACGATCTCCGCCGCGGAGGCGGTGCCGTTGTCCACCAGCACCACCATCGGCGCGCCGTTCAGGAGATCGCCGTGCACCGCGGTGAAACGCAGGTCGGATTGTTTGAGCCGTCCGCGCGTGGTGACGATGGTGCCGGAATCGAGGAAATCATCGGCGACCCCGACCGCGGAGGTCAGCAGGCCGCCGGGATTGGAACGCAGGTCCAGCACCACGCCGCGCAGCGGCCCGTGGTCCTTCTGCAGCGCCTCCAGCTTGCGGGTCAGTTCGCTGGCGGTGTCCTGCTGGAATTCGCTGATCCGGATGTACGCGTAACCGGGTTCCAGCATGCGCGTGCTGACGCTGCTGACCCGGATGCGCTGGCGCACCAGATGGATGTCCACCGGCTTGCTGGCGCCCTCGTGCAGGATCGTCAGCGTGATCTTCGAGCCGATCGGTCCGCGCAATTGCTTGATCGCGGCGTCGATCGTGTCGGGCTGCACTTCCTTGCCGTCGATCGCGACGATCACGTCGCCCGGCTTGATCCCCGCACGTGCGGCCGGCGTGCCGTCCAGCGGCGTGACGATACGCAACTGGTCGTTGACCTGCGCCACTTCGATGCCCAGGCCCGAATACGCCCCGGAAGTGTCCTCGGTGAGGTCCTTGAACTGCTCGCGGTCAAGGAATTCGCTGTGCGGGTCCAGTCCCGCCAGCATGCCCCGGATCGCGGCGTGCATCAGCTTCTTGTCGCTGACCTTGTCCACGTAGGCCTGCTTGATGATCTCGAAGGCGCGCGTGAACGCCTGGATGTCGGCGAGGTCGGGCACGTCAGCGCTGTCCGCGGAGGCCGGCACCGCGGCCGAGGACGCCGCGGCGGGCACGGCGCTGCCGGACGCCGGCGCAGGTTGCGGCGACGACGCGGGCGGCGGCGCCTTGGCCGGCGGCGCGGCCAGCGCCACGGCGCTGCAGGACAGCAGCAACAGGCCGAGAAAACGGAGCGGAGAACGGATCATGCGGAACATCGCCCTGCCAGGCGCTCGTCATCAGACCGCGGAGCGGGTCAGGCGTTCATTGTAATCGCCGCTGCCGCGACCCGGATCGGTCAGGGCGCGCCCCGTTCACGTTGGGCCAGGCGGCATCACTCGCGCGGCGCCAGCCAGGCGCGCGGATCGACCGGCTTGCCGTCCTTGCGGAGACCGAACCAGGCGCCGTCCTGTTCGGTGTTGCGGCCGACGGTGGCGATGGCCTGGCCGGGTTTCACCCAGTCGCCGGCTTCGACCAGCGCGGATTCGTTGCCGCCGTACAGGCTCAGCCAGCCGTTGCCGTGGTCGATGATCACCAGCATGCCGTAGCCGCGCATGAAATCCGCCCATGCGACCCGGCCATAGGCCACGGCGCGCACCTCGGTGCCGGGCCTGGCCGCGATCACCAGCCCCTGGGCCAGCGCGCCGGAACCCGCGCGCGCCGCGCCGGCCACCGGCCACGGCAGCTTGCCGCGCAGGTCGGCGAACGGCCGGGTCTCGCCGAGCCGTGCGGGGATGTCGGCGAACACGTTCTTCAACTGCTGCAGCAACTGATCCAGAGCCTGCGCGTCGCGTTGCAGCGCGGCCAGCCTGTCCTGCTGCTGTGCGAGCTGCGCGTCGGCCTGCGCAAGCAGTTTCTGCTGCGCGTCGCGCGCCTGTTGCAGCGTGGCGGCCTGCGCGGCGCGTTCGTCGCGCTGCTGCCGCAGCGCGGCGGTATCGGCGTCGATCGATTGTTTCAGCGCATCGAGCTTCGCGACCTCGGCGAGCAACGCGCGGATGCGCTCGACGCGGTCGTGCTGGAAGTAGCGCGAATAGGCCAGCGCACGGTCGATGCGCGCGATGTCCGCATCGCCCAGCAGCAGCGACAGGTCCGAGCCGCGGTCCAGTGCGTAGGCCGCGCGCAGCAGCTCTGCCAAGGCTTCGCGTTGGCCAGCGAGTCCGGTTTCCAGTCGTGCACGCTGCTGCTGCAATTGCGCGAGCGCGGCGGTTTTTTCCGCGATCGCGGCGTCGGTGTCGTGCAGTGCGCGTGCGGCCTGGTCGAGCTGCCGTGCCTGCTGTGCCAGCGTCGCGTTGATGGATTGCCGCTGCGCGGCGGTGGCGCGCTGCTGTGCGGCGATCTTCGCGATCTCGGCACGCACCGCCGCCAGCTTCTGTTCGGTCTGCGCCTGCTGCGCCTTGCGTGCGGTCTCGTCGGTCTGGGCGCGCGCGGCCGGCGTGAACGCGCAGACCCACGCCAGCGCAAGGAACGCGGCGAACCGGAACGGTGCAGGGGCGGGGGACGGGCCAGAACGCATGCGCGGCGATTATCGTCGATCACGCCCGCCGCGATCCCGGTTACGCTTGCCTTATGTGCGTGATCGCCTTCGCCTGGAACGTCCACCCGCGCTGGCGGTTGCTGCTGATCGGCAACCGTGACGAATACCACGGCCGCCCGTCCGTGCCGCTGGCGCGCTGGCCGGATGCGCCGTCCGTGCTGGCGGGGCGCGACCTCGAAGCCGGCGGCACCTGGATGGGCGTGTCGGAACACGGCCGCGTCTGCGTGGTCACCAACGTGCGCGATCCGCGCGCCGATCAATCGGGTCTGTCGCGCGGACTGCTGGTGACCGATTTCCTGCGCGGCGGGGCCGATGCCGCCGCGCATGCACGGGCGCTGGTCGCCGGCGCCTCGCGTTACCGGCCATTCGATCTGCTGCTGTTCGACCGCACCGGCGCGCACTTCGTGTCCAATCATCCGCGGGTGCGCGAGCAGCCGATCACGCCCGGCGTGCACGGTCTGTCCAACGCGGACCTCGATGCGCCGTGGCCCAAGACCCGGCGCGTGGTCGCGGCGTTGCGCGGCTGGATCGAGGCGGGCGGTGACGGGAACTTCGCCCCGCTGTTCGAGGCGTTCGCCGACCCAACCGAGGCGCCCGACGCCGAGCTGCCCGACACCGGCGTGGGCATCGAACTGGAGCGACGGCTGTCGCCGCCGTTCGTGCGCGGCCGCGACTACGGCACGCGCGCCACCACCCTGATCGTGCTCGCGCGCGACGGCGCGGGCCGGATCATCGAGCGCCGTTTCGGCCCCGACGGCAAACCCGACGGCGAAACCGCGCTGGATTTCCGCGCCGGCGGCTGATCCCGGCGGCGACCCCTCGTCCACCCGCTCATTCCGGTTCGCCGTGCGCCCGCCCGGTCGTGAAAGCGCGAACGATGCCGCGCTTCAGTGCCCGAGGTCGCGCAGCCGCGCGCCTTTCATCAGGTTGCCCTCGATGTGTTCGAGCGTGACGCCCTTGGTCTCCGGCACCAGCGCCCAGGTGAACAGCAGGAACACCGCGTTGAACGCGGCGTACAGCCAGAACGTGTTGGCCTTGCCGAAATTGTTGAGCAGGGACAGGAACGTGAGCGTGACGACGCCGGTGAGGATCCAGTTGGTCACCGTGGAAACGCCGATCCCGAAGTCGCGTCCCTTGAGCGGCTGGATTTCGGAACACAGCGTCCACACCAGCGGACCGGCGGAGAACGCGAAGCCGATCACGAACACCAGCAGCATCGCGACCGCGAGCAGGTGTTCGCCTTGCGTGCTCATGCCCGCGTGCATCAGGCCGCCCACCACGCCCAGCCCGATCGCCATCACCGCGAAGCCGGCGTACAGGATGGGTTTGCGCCCGATCCGGTCCACGAAGCCGATCGCGATGAAGGTCGCCAGCACGTTGGTCAGCCCCACGATCGCGGTGAACCACATCTGCGCGCTGGTCGCGTAGCCCATGTCGGCGAAGATGCGCGGCGCGTAGTACATCACCACGTTGATGCCGGTCAGTTGCTGCACGACCTGCAACGCGATGCCGAGCGCGACCGACCTCCGGAAGTTGCGGTTCTGCAGGAACAGCCGCCAGCCCTGCTGCGGCGTGCGCAGTTGTTCCCGGATTTCCGCGACCTCGCTGCGCACGGCCTCGGGATCGCCGCGCAGCTTCTGCAGCACCGCGTCGGCGTCGGCGTCGCGCTGCCGCAGCACCAGCCAGCGCGGGCTTTCCGGCAGCCCCAGCACGCCCAGCATGAACAGCGCGCCGGGCAGCGCGATGATCCCGAGCATCCAGCGCCAGCCTTCGATGTAGCTGAAGCCGGTGTCGGAGAGAAAGGCCGCGAAGATGCCGATGGTGATCATCAGCTGATAGGTCGAGATCATCGCCCCGCGCCGGTCGCGGGGTGCGATCTCGGCGAGATACAACGGCGCGGTGAAGGCGGCGATCCCGATCGCGAGGCCCAGCACGAAGCGGGCGGCGATCAGGTCCCCCGGCGACCACGCCCCCGCGCACAGCAGCGAGCCGACCACGAACAGGCTGCCGCTGAACACCAGCGAACGCTTGCGCCCGAAATGCACCGAGAGCCATGCGGCCAGCGCCGCGCCGGCCGCCGCGCCCCAGGTCATGCTGCTGACGATGTGTTCGATCACGGCGTCGCTGACGGCGAACTCGCGCTGGATGAATTGCTGTGCGCCCGAGATCACGCCCACGTCCAGCCCGAACATCAGTCCCGCCAGCGCGGCGAGGATGGCAACGAAGGCGGCGTGGCGGCGTGCGTGACCGGTGGCGGTCATGGCGAGCGTGTTCATCGGAACGTCCTCCTGTGGAGCCTCTTGGCCGTTCGCCCCGGGTGTCGGAGGGCGGGCGGTGCATCAATGTGCCGTCCGTGGTTCCTGCATCATCACGGACGGTTGAAGGGATCGGGCTGCCTTGCGCTCAATGCGCCGGGGCAGCCTTCGCGGCATTGGCCGCCGCGCAGCCGCCGTCGGCGTCGATCAGGTGGCGCATCTTCAGGTACACGCCGTTGGTCCAGCCGAAGCCGATCACGTTGGTCTTGTAGCCCGCGGTGATGTTCACCTCGGCATTGCCGAGAACCATGTTGTATTTCTCGCGGATGGTGCCGTCCCTCGCAAAACTGCGGTCGACCGTGCCGGTGAATTCGCAGGCGATGCGCCGCGCGTCGGCGCGGAAACCGTAATCCTGCAGCCCCTTGACCGCGATCCAGTTGGTCGGCGCCCAGCCGTAGGGCGCGTCCCATTGTGCGCCGGTGAAGCGGGTGCTCATCGCGAGGCCGCCCTGGTGTTCGAACAACGGGAGCTGCCTGACCAGCTCGTCCGCCTGCTGCTTCGACGCCACGCCCGCCCACAGCGGATAGAACATCGTGAGGTAGGGATCGGTGGAAGGCTTGCCGGCGACGAAGTCGTAATCCATGTAGCGGCCCTGGTCAGGGTGCCACAGGTACCTGTCGATCGCGGCCCGGCGCGCCTCGGCAGCCCTGGCCCAGCGTTCGGCGTCGGCGGTCTTGCCGAGTTCCTTCGCGAAGGTTTCGAGATCGCGTTCGTAGCGGTACAGCAGGCTGTTGAGGCTGGTGTCGGCATAGTGCTGGGTGGAACCACCCCATGGTCCGAAATGGAAATCGGTGTCGAAGCCGGATTCGCGCATCGCGCGGTCGCCCTCGTAGTAGTCGGCGGTGAGGCGGTAGCCGTCCAGCCAGTCGCCCGCGCAGATTTTCGAGGCCGTGAGGTCGCAACTGGTTTTCTTCAACGCCTCGGCTTGTGCGGCGTCGGGATGCTGCGGGGCCTTGATGAGATAACCCGGATTTTGCGTAGGGTGCGCCAGCAGCCAGCGGATCACGCCGACGTAATAGCCGCTGTCCGGCATTTCGATCACCGGGCCGCGGCCGTAGTCGAAATAGCGCGAGAGCCCGGTGTCGCCCGCGAGGTGTTCCCTGCGCGCCCAGATTTCGTAATTGCGCACGGCCAGTGGATAGGCGTGTTCCAGCCAGTCATGCCTTGCCTTCGGATCGGGAAAGCTGGCGGGATCGTCCAGCACCGCGGTCATCATCGCCGACAGCAGCGGCGGTTGCGAGCGTGTCAGGTAGTAGGTGCGGTTGGCGTTGAGCACACCGCCGTAGTGCTCGACTTCGTACAGGGCGTTGTCGGTCATGTCGAGCGCCAGCGCGTTGCGGTGGTCGGCGACGAGACCCAGCACGATGAAATAGCTGTCCCAGCCGTACATCTCGTTGAAGAAACCGCCCGGTACCACGTAGGGATGGGGCAGGTACAGCAATCCCTGCGCAGGCAATCGGACGGGATCGAGATCGCCCAGTTGCCGGATCGGCGCGGGCAGGTTTTCGACCTTGACGTGGCAGCGCTTGGCGCTCTGCACGAGCGAGGCCGGCGCCGCCACGCGCCACGGCAGGTAGACCACCGACTGCGACGGCACCTTGGGGTCGACCAGCGCGCGGCATTCGTTCACCGAACGCGTGAGGGTGCTCCATGCGCGGTCGATGTAGCTGCGGGTGTGCGCGGGATCGGGCGTCGCCGCCCAGGCCGTGGCCGTGGACAGCGCCGTGAAGGCAACGGCGATGAAACGCGAGCGAACTTTCATTGCAGATCCTCCCTCAGTCGTGCCGGCCCGATCGGCGCGGCCCGTGCGCGGTACGGTGAATGGATCGATGGCTCATGGTAGTCCCTCCGCTCCGGCCGGTTCCGCGGCGCCCCGGCTAGCGTCGCCTGCGTTGCCGCGACTTCGGCCGCGGCGGAGCGGTCGAGCCGCGCACGACCAGTTCGGGGTTGAAACCTTCGTTGGCGACCTCGCCGCCGCCGATCCGCGCGATCAGCATGCGCGTGGCGCGCTCGACGATGATGTCGGCACGCTGCCGGGCGGTGGTGAGCGGCGGCCACGAGTGACGCGAAAACGGGCTGTCCTCGAAGCCGGCGATCGAGACGTCGTAGGGCACCTGCAGGCCGGCCGATTGCGCGGCGGCCAGCGCGCCGGCGGCGATCTCGTCGTTGCAGCCGAAGATGGCGGTGGGCGGCTCGGCGAGGTCGAGCAGGCGGCGCGCGCCCCGGAAGCCGTCGTCGAACACGTAATCGCCGTCGATGACCAGTTCCCGGCGCCACGGCACGCCGTAGTCGTGCAGGGCGTCCTTGTAGCCCCGGAGGCGTTCGGCGCTGGCGTGGTGGTGCCTGCCGCCGCGCAGGAAACCGATCCGGACGTGGCCCAACTGGAGCAGGTGCGCGGTGATCGCGTAGGCGGCGTCGCGGTCATCCACATAGACGCAGGGCGAGCCGTCGCGGGGATCGCGCGCGGCGGAAAGGATCCGGACGAACGGGATGCGGTACGCGGCCAGCCGGCGCAACGCCGCCGTGCGTTCCGACACGGGCGTGGTCAGCACCAGCCCCGAGAGACGCGAACGGTTGGCGAAATCGCGCAATTCCTCGGCCAGTCCGGGCGAGCGGGAATTGCACGGACGAATCTGCAGGTTGAAGTTCAGCTCATCGCAGGCCGCGAGCGCGCCCTGCTGCATCGCGATGATGTAGTAGGCATTGGGGTTGTCGTAAACGAGACCGATCGTGTAGGCGTGCGCACCGCTCAGGCCGCGGGCGAGCAGGTTGGGACGGTAATCGAGTTGCTCGATGGCGCGCAGCACGCGCTGACGGGTCTGCGGGCGCACCGAACGCTCGTCGTTGACGACGCGCGAGACGGTCTTGGCGGAAACACCGGCCCGCATCGCCACGTCGTCGAGCGTGACGGGTTTCACCGGTCGTTCCCCGGCTCATGGGAGGCGTCGTGTGCCCGGTACGACACGGTCGCGGCGGAGGCCATGGAAGGGTTGCTGCGCCCCGGTGGTTGGTTTCAGCACGCGCCATGACAGCGCTGTCATGGCGGCCCTGGATCCACAGTGTGGCACAGGTTCGCGGTTTGGCAACACCCCCTTTGCGCGGCTCGTGCGGGTGTTGCGACGCAACAAGAAGGGGCCATGCCGGACCGGCCTTGCGCCCGGCATTTCACGGCTGAAACAGCCCCGCGCCGCCCGCCCGGGCCCCGCCGGGGAGTGATGCACCGCAAATTGACAGCGCTGTCTTTGCGGGACCAAACTGCCCGCCGGGTGCCAAGGGGAAAGGATCGGTATGAACGCGGATACCGATGCGGTGGATCGGGCCGGCAGTCCGGCTCCGGCAGCCCGCCGCGCCACGCCGGGGATCAGGGGAGAGCCTCCCGGTTCGCCGCGATGTCTTCGAACGATCCTGCGCAGCGTGCGCCGCCGCACGCCGCACACGCGCGGATCCTCGTTTCCCCGCATGAGAGAAAGTTTCCACACCGCTGGCCGTCGTGTCATCGGCCCTTCGCATCGCTGGAGGTAATCATGAGAAACGACAGGTTGATCAGGCTGGCCCTGACCAGCGCCATCCTCGCCGCACTGTCGCCCGTTGCATGGGCCGGCAATTCGAACACGGACCAGAACACCACCGGCGGCCGGCAGAACACCGGCAACACGGCGCAGCAGACGCCGCCCGCCAACAGGAGACCGTCCGCGAACCAGGCGCAAGCCCAGCCGCAGACACTGGAGGCCGTCGTGGTCACTGCCACGGCCGTCGGCGTCAGCAAACTCGACGCGAGCTACAACGTGGTGACGGCGAACCGCGAGCAGATCCAGCAGGCCAATCCGATCAGCACCGCCGACCTGCTCAAGATCTCGCCCGGCATCTGGCCGGAATCCACCGGCGGCCAGACCGGCGCCAACATCGAGATCGCGGGCTTCCCCGGCGGCGGCGCTGCGCCGTTCTTCACCAACATGGTCAACGGCACGCCGCTGTACGGCATGCCCTCGCTGTCGTTCATGGATTCCAGTTCGCTGCTTCGGCTGGACGACACCATCGACCGCGTGGAAATCGTGCAGGGTGGTCCCGGTGCGGTGTTCGGACCGGGCCAGATGGGCGCGACCGCCAACTTCATCCTGCGCCAGGGCACCGACGTGCCGTCGGGTGACGTGGGCCTCACCTACGGAGACGAGGGCATGTGGCGCGTGGACGGCTTCTACGGCTTCAAGATCGCGGATCGCTGGTATGCCAGCATCGGCGGGTTCTATCGCGTGTCCGACGGCGTGCGCGATCCGCAGTTCAAGGCCGACAAGGGCGGCCAGTTGACCGCCACCCTGTCCCACGACATGGACAACGGCTCGTTCATGCTGTGGGCGCGCGTGCTCAACGACAAGAACCAGTTCATCACGCCCATTCCGATGATCCAGGGATCGGGCGACAAGTTCTTCGGCTACCCGGGCTTCGATCCGTCGACGGGCACCTACTACAGCCGCGCGATCCAGCACGTGCAATTGCCCAACCCGCTCGGTTACCTCGAGAACGCGAACCTCGCCAACGGACGCGGCGCGAAGATGAACTTCCTGGGCGGCAGCTACGACGCCACCTTCGGCAGCATCACGATCTCCGATCACTTCCTGTACAGCGGCGGTGACCTGCCCACCAACGCGCTGTTCTCCGGGCCCAACCCGAAACCGCTGGGCTATTACCTGTACGGGTGCAACATTCCGCAGCCGACCGGCTACTGCACCGCCGACAACAAGCCCGTCGACAGCGACACCCTGAACTATCCCGCCACCCAGATCGTCAGTGCCACGCTGCCGAACGGCCAGCAGGTTCCGCTGGACCAGAGCGTGATCCACCAGGGCTGGTGGTTCATCCAGAAACGCCTGAAGAGCCTCAACAACGACTTCCGGATCAGCTGGGAGATGTTCGAGGGCAACACCATCACCGCCGGCATCTACCTCGCGCGCTACACCGACCACGACAACTGGTCGCTGGGCAACCAGGAACTGATGCTCAACCAGCCCAATACCCAGCCGATCGGCCTGACCTACCAGCAGAACGGCCAGACTGTCGTGGTCGCCAATCCGCAGGGCTTCGTGGACTTCAACGACAACTTCAACATCGTCGAGGCCGGTGCCGCCACCAACAAGGCGTTCTACCTGTCGGATTCGTGGAAGATTGGTCCGTGGCTGCTGCAGGCCGGCGGACGCATCGAGAACCTCAACGCCAGACAGCGCACCTGCAACCGGTCGCCCGTCGATCTCGACGGCAATCCGCTGACGCTGTACGACAATGCGACCCCGGTGTGCAACGGCACCTGGGACATGGAGCACTACGACAAGACCCACTCCTCGTTCACGGCCGGTGCGAACTACGAGTTCAACGACCACATGAGCGCGTACGTGCGCGCCAACACCGGCGCCCATTTCGACGACTTCGACAACGGCATCCGCGGCGCCGATGGCAATTTCGCGCCGATGCAGAAGGTCAAGAACATGGAGGCCGGCTTCAAGTACCAGTCCCGCTACGTGTACGTGGACGTCAGCGTCTATCAACGGCTGTTCACGGGTCTGCCGTACCAGGAAAGCATCAACGGCAAGCCGATCGGACCATTCGAGAACTACGGCGCCAACACCCACGGCCTGGACCTCAACGCCATCTGGTCGCCGATCGAGAACCTGCACCTGAAGCTGGTCGCCGATTACATGGACGGGCACTACACGCACCACATCGGCTGCGCCACGTACGTGGACGTCAACGGCAATACCCACTGCGTCAATTTCGATGGCCAGCCCCTGCAGCGCCAGCCCAAGGTGCGCTACCTGTTCATGCCCAGCTACACGCTGCCGACGAGCTGGGGCAACCTGACCGGGTTCCTGACCTACGAATACGCCGGCCAGCGTTACGAGGACCAGACCGGCCTGCAGCCGCTGGGCACGTTCTACACGCTCGGCGCAGGGCTGGTGGCCGATGTCGGTCCCGACTGGCAGTTCCGCCTGCAGGGCACCAATTTGACCAATGCGATCGGCCTGACCGAAGGCAACGCGCGCATCACCGGCGCCAGTTCCGGTATCGGCGGCGTGCTGATGGCGCGGCCGCTGACCGGGCGCGAGGTGTACGTGCAGGCCAAGTACCGGTTCTGATCAGGCTCGTTCTGATCCGGCTCGCTGATGTCTCGCTCAAGGCTCCGTTCGCCCCCGCTATCGAGGGGCGAACGCTCCCTTGTTCGGCGGCATCCCGTTCGTGCCTCGACGCGTCAGGCGAATCCCGTGCCGAGCGCATCCGGAACACCGGCACGAACGGGACTGCGGTTGAGGCAGGCCGGCCGCGAGGCCCGGTCCGGAGCGCGGCCACGACGATCCGGACCTCCGCGTCGGCGATGACACGTTCCACCGGCGTGCCACGCTCGATGGGCGCGACCCGAATTCCATGCGGAGCATCGTGATGAAATTTTCCGTCCCCCTGATGGCCTGTCTGACGCTGCTGGCAGCGGCCGCGCCGGTCTTCGCGCAGTCCGCGGCCGACTCCGGTTTTCTTCTGACCGCGACGGCGAAGGATTTCGGCGCGTATTTCCCGTCCTATCTCGCCAACGGCTATTTCTCGACCATGACCACCGTGCGCGGCAGCGAACCCGCGATGGCCTACATGGTCGCGTTCATGGACTACACGCAGGATGACATCTCGCGGCCCGCGGCGATTCCCGGCTGGAGCGAGATCGACTACGACCCCGGTACCGGCTGGATGAACTCGACGCGCCTCGATCCGAAGATCTTCGCGGATTACGCGCAGACGCTGAACATGCACGATGCCACGCTCACGACCGGTTACCGCTTCACGTACGGCAGCAAGGCCACGGACGTGAAAATCACCACCTTCGTCAGCCAGGCCGATCCGCATCTCGCGGCGACGCGGATCACGCTCACCCCGAAATTCGACGGCAAGGTGCGACTGAGTTTTCCGTTCCGCCTCTGGTCCGGTCACCAGCCGCGCTTTCCGATCGCGCACCTGACCGGCGATCAGATGATCGACGCGGTGATCGCCAGCGGGCAGAACCTGAACGACAAGCCGGTGCCCACGCCCGACCGCGCGCCGGTGTGGTATCCGGGCCACACCCGCGTGACGGACGACGGCGGCGACGCGCAGCAACGGACGCTGTGGCTGGACGGCCGGGCCGTGGACGGGCCCGGGATGGCCGAGGCGGCCGCGATCGAACTACCGCGCGGCCTGAAGATCGAGAGCGTGGCGCTGGAGAAAACCTCCGACAAGTTGTCGCTGGACGTCGTCGCCGACGTGCGCAAGGGCACGAGTTACACCTTCACCAAATACATCGCGGTGTCGCGGCAGGACTGGGGCGGCAACGCGCAGGCCGATCTTGCGCTCGCGACCCAGGCGCGCAGCACGGGCTTCGACAAGCTGCTGGCGCGCCACGTCGCTGCCTGGCACGCGCTGTGGAAGTCCGACATCGTGGTCGATCACGACGAAGCGGTGCAGCGCGCGCTGCACTCCGACCTTTACTACATTCTTTCCAACAGCACGGTCGGCACCGCGTGGGCGATGGGCGCCTGCGCGCTGACCCCCAACTACGCCGACCACGTGTTCTGGGATTCCGACTCGTGGGTGTTTCCGGCCCTGCTGTTGCTGCACCCGGAACGCGCGAAGTCGATCGTGATGTTTCGTTACCGGACCATGCAGGGCGCGCGCGAACGCGCCGCGCAGTACGGCGTGAAGGGCCTGATGTATCCCTGGGAATCGGACCCGGAGAAAGGCATCGACGTGACGCCGCATTTCGCCTACGGCGTGTATCGCGAGATCCACGTCAACGCGGACATCGCGATCGCGCAGTGGCAGTATTACCTCGCGACCGGCGATCTCGACTGGCTGAAGCGGTATGGCTGGCCCGTGATCGAAGGTATCGCGACCTTCTGGCAGAGCCGTGTCACGTACGACAAAGCGAAGGACCGCTACGAGATCCTGCACGTCACCTCGCCCGACGAGGCCTACGACGACGTGCCCAACGACACGTTCACCAACGCCGCGGCCGCCAAGGCGTTGCGGATCGCGACGAAAGCGGCCGCACTGGTCGGTGCCAGGCCCGATCCGAAGTGGGCGGAGATCGCATCGAAGATGTACATCCCGTTCGACGAAAAGGACCAGCGCCACTACGACTTCGATCCCTCGGTGCCGCACGACAAGATCACCTGGATGGGCTCCTCGCTGGCATGGCTGATGTACCCCAACCTCGATCTGGCAATGTCGCCCGAGGTGCGTCGCAACGATTTCGACTTTCAGTTGCAGGAACTGAAAACCCACGGCGACGATCCCAACGAGATGATGATGGTGATGCTCACGGTCGGCGCCGCCGAACTGGGCGACGCCAGGGCCGCCGGATACTGGATTCACCGCAACCTGATCGGGTTCCTGAAACCGCCGTTCAACGTCCGCAGCGAAACCGCGGACAACAATGCGGGTTACATCCTCGCGACCTCGGCGGGGTTCGTGCAGGGTTTCCTCTACGGCCTGAGCGGGCTGCGCATCGACGACAAGGGGCTGGATCAGGAATACGCGCCCGTCCTGCCGCCGGGCTGGCAATCGGTGACGTTGAAGAACGTCAGCTTCCGCGGCAAGCGCTTCGACATCACCCTCTCGCGCGATGCCGACGGCAAGGTCGGCCTGACCCGTCGGGAACCATGATGTTGCGGCGACTGCTTCTGCTGGCCCTGGTCTCGGTTGCACCGCTCGCCGCGGCGGCAACGGATTCGGGCTTTCAGCTCATCGCCACCGCGAAGAACTTCGAAACGTACTTTCCGGGCCAACTGGCCAACGGTTACGTCTCCACGTTCACCTCGCCGCGCGGCACGGAAAGCAACCTGTCGTACCTCGTTGCGTTGATGGATTACGGCAAGGACGACATCGCGCGGCCTGCCGCGGTTCCGGGCTGGAGCGGCATCGACTACCGCGTGGGCCCGTCCGGCACCTGGTTGAACCTGGCGCCGCTGGACGCTTCGGTGTTCCGGGATTACGGGCAGGTGCTGAACCTGCGCGACGCCACGCTCACGACGCATTACCGCTACGTCGATCGCGACAAGGCCACGCGCGTCGAAGTGGTCGCTTTCGTCAGCGAGGCCTCGCCGCATCTGGCCGCGCAGCGGTTCACGATCACGCCGGAATTCGACGGCACGGTCGAGCTGTCGTTCCCGCTGGTGCTGTGGGCGCCGTACCAGCCGCGCCTGCCGCTGGCGAAGTTGCCGGGCGACACCGGCCTCACTGGCGACCGGTTCCGGCAGGCGCTCGAAGCACACGGACTTTCGTTGAAGCCGGTACCCCCGGCCACGCCCGATCGCGCCGCCATCTGGTACCACGGCGACACGCGAGTGCTGGATGCCGACGGCGATCCCTCGAATCTGACATTGTGGCTGGACGGGCAGGCGACGAACGGTGCGCGCATGGGCGAAGCCGTCGCGCTGCAACTGCCGTCCGATATACGGCCGGTCGAAGTCGAGCTGGACCGCACCGACGATCGCCTGGCGCTGGACCTGCGCATCAGGGTGGAGAAGGGCAGGCGCTACGATTTCACCAAATACGTCGCGCTGTCGCGCGAAGGCTGGGGCGGCGATGCGATGGCCGATCTGAAATTGGCCGAGGCTGCGCGCGAACGCGGCTTCGAGGCACTGCTCGATGCGCAACGCGCGGCATGGGCGAAGTTGTGGCAATCCGACATCCGGATCGACGGCGATCCGCGGGCGCAGCTCGCGGTGCACTCGGACCTGTATTACCTGCTCGCCAACACGGCCCCGGACGTGGCGTGGGGCGTGGGCGCCTGCGGCATGACCACCGGCTACGTGGGTCACGTGTTCTGGGACAGCGACACGTGGATCTTCCCCGCGCTGCTGTTGCTGCATCCCGAGCGCGCCCGTTCGATCGTGATGTTCCGCGATCGAACCTTGCCCGCCGCGCAGCAACGCGCGAGCGCAGCGGGCCTGCGGGGCGCCAAATACCCGTGGGAAGCCGATCCCGAAGACGGCACCGAACAGATCCTGTACGCCGCGCACCGCCTGAGCGTCGGCGAGATCCACGTCAACGCCGACATCGCGATCGCGCAATGGCAGTACTGGCTGGCAACACATGACTTGAATTGGTTGCGCCAAGACGGCTGGCCGGTGATCCGCGATCTCGCGGAATTCTGGGCCAGCCGCGCCGTATACGACAAAGCGAAGCAGCGCTACGAAATCCGCGACGTCGTGTCGGTGATGGAGCTCTACGCGCACGTCGATGACGACACCTTCACCAACACCTCGGCGCGCAAGGCGCTGGAGATCGCGACCAGGGCGGCCGCACTGGTCGGGGCGAGGCCCGATCCGAAGTGGGCCGAGGTCGCGTCGAAGCTCGACATCCCGTTTTCCGGGGCGTCCCAACATCACCTCGACTTCGATCCGACCACGCCGCTCTACGATCCGAACGACAGCGATCTGGCGTTCCTGATGTTTCCCTCGCTGGATGTATCGATGAGTCCGACAGTGCGACGCAACGATTACACGATCGATGCGGGGCCGCGGAAGCAGTCCGGCCATACGCCGTCGACCATGGGCCTCGCGCCGCTCACCATTGCGGCGGCGACGCTCGGCAACGCGAGCGATGTCGCGCGCTGGCTGGACGACAACATCACCGCAGACACGCTCAAGCCGCCGTTCGACGTGCGCACCGAAGCCTCCGACAACAATACGGGTTATTTCCTCACCGGCTCGGCCGGCTTCGTGCAGAGTCTGGTGTACGGCCTCACCGGATTGCGGATCGAAGACGACGGTCTGGTCGAAGCCTATCCACCCGTGTTGCCTGCCGGGTGGAAATCGCTGACGCTGACCAATGTCACGTTCCGGGGCAGGCGCTACGACATCACCGTCGAACGCGGTGCCGACGGCAAACCGCGGCTGCGGCGAACGCCGCCTTGAGCATTCCATCCATCACGCCGGAGATGTGTCATGCAAGCAGAACGCCGCAAGCCGTTGCAGATGATCGGCACGCTGGCAGCCTTGTTGCTGCTTTCGCCGGTCGCTGCAGCAGCACAGACGCGTGTGGATGAGCAAGGCAACGTGACCGTTCCCGCGTTCACCGTGCCTTTTTCCGGCTATGCGTCACCCGAAGCGCGCAGGCTGTTCCAGCGGGTGATCGAGCAAGACCGTCACGCACCGCCGCTGGACGGTCCCGTCGCCGCCAGCCGTGCGTACTGGGACAAGATCAACGCCGCGCGTGCCGAGCGGATGGAACGCCTGTATCCGGTGAAGATCGAGAAACGCAGCATCGGCGGCGTGCCGGTGCAGGTGGTCACGCCGAAACAGGGCATCGCCCCCGCGCAGGCACACCGCGTGCTGATCAACCTGCACGGCGGCGCGTTCCTGTGGGGCGCGGGTTCCGGCGGTCTGGTCGAATCGATTCCGGTCGCCAGCAAGGGCGGGATCGAAGTGATCACCGTCGATTATCGGCAAGGCCCCGAGCATGTGTTTCCTGCCGCAAGCGAAGACGTCGCCGCGGTCTATCGCGAGTTGCTCAAGCAGCATCCGGCAAAAAACATCGGCATCTACGGTTGTTCGGCCGGCGGCGGATTGACGGCCGAAGCGGTGGCCTGGTTCGTCCATGCGCATTTGCCGCTGCCGGGCGCGATCGGCATCTTCTGCGCCTCGATCGTGGACATCGGCGGTGACTCGGCCTGGGTCGCGCCCGTGATGGACGGCGAACCACCGCCCGAGGCGCCGCTGAAATTCTCCGATCTGCCGTATTTCAAGGGCGCGAAGCCCAACGACCCGTTGGTATTTCCCGCGAACTCGCCGAAACTGCTGGCGCAGTTTCCGCCCACGCTGCTGATCACAGGCACCCGCGACTTCGCGATGAGTTCGGCGATCCAGAGCCAGCGCCTGCTCACCAACGCGGGCGTCGACGCGGAACTGCACGTGTGGGACGGCATGTGGCATTCGTTCTTTTCCGACCCGGAAATGCCCGAATCGAAGGAAGCCTATGCCGTGATGGTGAAGTTCTTCGACCGGCATCTGGGACGCTGAGGCAGCGGGTGCACGCCGGAGCTCCACGAAGACCCGCCGCTGTGGCACCGACTCGGTCTAAGCGTCCTTGCCGATCGGAAACGCCGCAAGCGGCACATCGCCCCCTGCCTGCGGCGATGGCGAGTCAGGCAGGAGGATTTTCGCTTCCCGGCACCGCGTTGAAGGCGATCGTGATGCGCGGGGTATCGTTTTCGTGCGGCTCGACGAAGTGTTCCATCCAGCACGGAAACAGCACCAGCAAGCCCGCTTCGGGCGTCAGATGGATGTCGCTGTAGCCGTTCGGCACCGCGCCCTTGACATAGCCCAGCACCACGCCGGGGCGCGGGTCCCGGAACACGAACTTGCCCGAACCGGGCGGCACCTGCAGATAGAACGAGCCCGACAGCAGGCAGCCTTCGTGCACGTGCAGGAAATTGAAGCCGCCGCGGTCGTGCAGGTTCACCCACGATTGCAGGTCGAACGGAATGCCCGGCACGCCCATCTCGTGCAGCACCCGCGCACACGCAGCGCGCACTGCGTCGCGAAGCGGCGCGAACACCGGCTGCTCCAGCACCGCCATGTCCTCGCTGTTCCAGCCCCGTCGGTTGGTGCGCCCCGCGGGTTGCGGGTGCGCGGCGCGCATCTTCAGCACCGCATCGACCCATCCGGCGAAATGCGGGCGCAGGGCCGTCAACGGCGCCTGCCAGATCCGCGTCGGGAACAGGTCGAAAGCCCGCAGGGCCGGGGCATTCGACGGTGGTGTCGGCATGGCGGCGTCCGTCTCCACGTCGGTTGTCAGGGGATCATGGCTGTCCCACCATGTCCCGGCGGCATCCACGGCGGCGGAAGGAGAACGGACATGCGGAAACGGGACCCGCGGCGCAGATGGTTGGGGGCGTCCTGTTGCTGCTGGCGGTCGGCAGTGCGATCGCGCGGCCGCCGCCACCGCAGCCATGGCAATCCGAGATCGACCGGCTCGTCGCGGATGATAGCGCGCACCCGCCGCCACAACACGGGGTGCTGTTCGCGGGCAGCTCCTCGATCAGGATGTGGACCACGCTTGCGGACGATTTTCCCGGCGTGCCGGTGATCAACCGCGGTTTCGGCGGTTCGGTGATCGCCGACAGCACGTATTACGCCGGCCGGATCATCGTGCCGTATCACCCGCGGCTGATCGTGCTGTACGCAGGCGACAACGACATTGCCGAAGGCGACACGCCGCGGCAGGTCATCGACGAATTCAAGGCCTTCGTTGCGCGCGTCCGGCGCGAGCTGCCGGACGTGGCGATCGCGTACGTTTCGATCAAGCCCAGCCTCGCGCGCGCTTCGCTGTGGCCGCGGATGCGGCAGGCGAACCGCGGGATCGAACGCTGGGCGTGCACGCAGAAGGACGTGACCTACGTGGATGTCGCCTCGAGGATGCTGGATGCGCACGGCAAGCCGCGGCCCGCGCTGTTCCGCGCGGACGGCCTGCACATGTCGCGGGAAGGTTATGCGATCTGGATCGCCGCACTGAAACCCGTGCTCGCGCATTACGGCTTCGAAACGCGCTGATGCCACGCCAAGGGTTCGCGCGTTCCCGGCGCACCCGCCGTCGCGCGTCGTCCGCCCGGTCAGCGGCCCGGCGCGGATGACGCGGCAGCGGCCGGCGCCGCCGCCGGCGGCACCGGCGACTCACCCACCAGCGCGGCGCGGATCGAGCGCAGCTTGTCCTTGAACGCGCGCTCGTTGTCGGGGCCGAGGCGGATCATCAGTTTCTGGCCCACCGACAGCGATTCCCAGGTGGGATCGGCGAGGGCATAGCGGCCGTTGTTCATCGGCGCCAGCGCGACCGGCGGCTGGGCGTTGGGCGCGGCCAGCATGTCGTCGATCGCCACGACCAGGCGGTCGTTGAAATAGCCGTGCGGATAGCCGAGCTCGCGGTAGGCCTGGGAACAGCGGATACCAGTGCACGTACCACGCCACCAGCGCGCGCGTGTCGATCGCGGAGACGACGCGCATGTAGGCGTCGTAGCGCGCGTAGTTCCTGGCGTCGATCGCAGGCTGCGCGCCGCTCTTGTCCACCATGAAGGTGCCGGGCGGCGTGCGCAGCGGGATGATGCTGGAACCGATGGTGCGCCGCGGCAGCGCGTCCACCGTCGCCACCACGTGCGGAATCACCGCCTGCGCGATCAGCAGGTCACGCAGGCCGGCGGCGCCGGGCAGTTTCGAGACCGCCGCCGCGATCGCCTTGTCACTGTCGGCCAGCAGCGGCAGCGGCGTGGTGGTGGCGGGCGCGGGGCCCGCGGCGGCCTCGCTGATCGGATGCTCGATGGGCGCTGGCGGTGCCTTGGCGGCCGGCGGCGGCTGCGGCGGCTCGTGGCGCGTGAAATCCAGTCCCGGCACGTGCGAGAAATACCACCACGCCGCTGCCGCGACCACGACCACCACCACCACCGCGCCCACGATCCAGCCCGTTGCCGACCTGCGCCCTTTCATCCGTCCGCGCCCCGTCTTGCAAACCAACCCGGATTTGACGCCGGATTGCCCGAATGGTTCCGTCACCGCGCGGCGTGCCGGCCCCGGCCGGTCATTCAGGGGTTCCCGAACGGCTGCACGCCGATCAGCGGCCCGTGCAGCAGGAACGCGAAAATCGCCCACACGATCAGGCCGATCACGAAGGTGATCAGGTCGTTGCGCAACGTGCCCGGCGCATACACCGTGTTGGTCACGCGGTCGCGCCGGCGCGCCGCCGCGAAATCCACGATCGCCCACGCGAGGAACGCGCCGAACAGCACCACGTCGTGCAGGAACCCGGTCGCCAGCAGGTGCCCGAACGCCCACAGCCCGGCGCCCGCGACCATCGGATGATGCAGCCACGCCTTGTAGTGCGTCGGCGGCGCGTGCGAGGCCCCGAACAGCACGAACGCGACCAGCGTGAACAGTCCGTTCAGGTCCTTGAGCGCGCGCGGCGGCAGGTACAGCAATTCGGGCGTGTGCCGCGCCTGTCCGAAGCCGACCACGATCAGCACGAAGCCGATCAGCGACACCAGCGCGAACGCGGCCTTCCACGGTTTCGCGCCGATCCGCGCAATCATCCGCGTGCGCCAGCCGTCGGCGAATATCCGTATCGAATGCGCGCCGAGAAAAATCACGAGACCGAGGATCAGGATGGGCATGCGGCGGGTCCTGTGTGCGGGTTGGCCGGGATTGTAAAGTCATTCCGGCCGCGGCGGGCGCGACGGGGCTGTCGATTTCCGGTGCCCCCGTTCGTCGCAATCACGAGCACGACACTTTCACTTCAACCCCGAGGAGGATCGAGACATGCCCGGCGCCCATGCAACGAAGAACATCGCGGTCTGCCTGTGGTTCGACCACAACGCCGAGGAGGCCGCCCATTTCTACGCCCGCATCTTTCCGGATTCGCACGTCGATGCGGTGCACCGTGCGCCCGGCGACTACCCGTCCGGCAAGGAGGGCGACGTCATCATGGTCGAATTCACGGTGCTCGGCATGCCGTTCCTGGGCCTGAACGGCGGCCCGCAGTTCAAGTTCGACGAGGCGGTGTCCCTGCAGGTGTACACGCGCGATCAGGCCGAGACCGATCGCTTGTGGAGCGCGATCGTCGACAACGGCGGTGCGGAAAGCGCCTGCGGCTGGTGCAAGGACAAGTACGGCCTGTCGTGGAAGATCACCCCGCGCGCCCTGATGGACGCGGTGGCGGACCCCGACCGCGCCGCCGCCAAGCGCGCCTTCGAGGCGATGATGACGATGACGAAGATCGACATCGCCGCGATCGAAGCCGCGCGCAGAAACAAGTAGGGCGGGAGCAGCCGCGCGGCAGTCGTCTGGAACGACTGGACGCCGAAGGGGCCCCGAGCGCAAGCGAGGGATGAGCATCACGGATGATGCGAACAATCCAGCCGCCGGGTTCATCTTCCGTGAACCCGGCATCCGCACGCCGACAGTGTCAGGCGTTGCCTTCGTCGCGCGCCACTTCTGCGCGGCGGATCATCTGCTGGACCTGTGGAACCGCATGCACCGGTACCAACTCGACGTCCGGATGCGCGTTCGCGAATACGCGGAACACTTCGTCGGCGAACGCCTGACCGATGCTGGTGACGCCCGCGAAGTCGAGCACGACGGTCCTGAAGCGCTCGACCCGCTGCATCAGGCGCTTGGCTTGCGAGCGCGTAATCAGGTCCTCCACATTCGACAACACAATGATCGTGGTTCGTGGGCTGCGAGGCATTTGGCTCGGTCCGCGTGGTCATCAATTCAAAACGAGGTTCGGTCAGGGTCGAGCTGGATGCCTGCCGCTGCGGCCGCTGAAAGATCAGACGATGATGAGCGACGGCCGGCGTTGCCTGATTTGTTCACGAAAAAAGTCGCGGAAAGTGATCACGTTGGCACTGTCCGAGTAGCAAGCTTCTTTCGATTTTTTCAGCAATTCCGGTACCACGAGCACGATGCCGTTGCGTGCCATTTCGTCGATGGCCGGAGCGGAAACGCGATCGTCCACCGTGGCGAGGAACACGGCGCCGAAGCGCTGCTCCAACCCCAGCTGTTTCCAGCGTTCGCGCAACGTGGTCTTCAATGACAGAATCATGGACTCGACACGCTTCGGATCGTTGAGCGCTGCCACGTCCGGCAACACGAAATCAGGCCGCCTTCCACCGAACACGGCTTGCGCCTCGTGGCGAATGCGGCCGTCGTGCAGCAACTGCTGGATGTGATGTTCGAATGAAAGGCCGGCGCGGCTTTTGCGAGTTTGCGCGGCACTGAGGAACAACTGATCCAGTTCACCGAAGCCGCGAACGAGTGCAGCCACGAGATCGTTGTCGCGCAACAGCAGACCCGCAGCCTGAGCAGCACGCTGGCGAAGCTCGGCCTGCTTGTAGAGCGCGAACTCGATGTCTCGACTAATGCGCATGACAGCATCGCCGGGAGCATCGAGCGCGAAAGGATCGAGTGAGGTGAAACCGTTCTCGCGCAGCCAGAGTTGCTGGGCACGGTATGCCAATTCTGCAGGGGAAGGGAGTTGCTGTTGGACGATGAATTCGCGAAGAGTGCCGTCCTGAAGTGCTTGCCGAAGTTCCGCGATGAGGCGTTCTTCATCGCCCATCGATGCAACCAACACATCCGGCGAGAACAAGCCAAAATGGAAGTCGGATGCGAGAGAAAAAATTGTCTCGATGATTTCGGCTTCCTGACTTGCCGAATCGACGACGATGAACCAATGAGCGGCGGAATCGACGGGCGTGCGAAGCTTGCCCCCGATCAGCAACGAGGCTGGCGAAAGCCCGGAAAATTGCTCACGCGGGACTCGGGTGCAATGGAATTCGGTGCCTTTGTTCGTGTAGTGCTTGAGTGATGACTCCCTGATCTCTCCCGAAGCGGGCCAAAGCGTGCTGTAGAGGGCATCAAGAATGTGCGGTTTGGCGGGATTCGTATTGCGAAGTTCCGGAAAGAATCCCGAGCTCTGGATGGACGCAGGTACGTAGAATCCGGCCTGATGCTTTCCCGGATCATCGGCCCAAGAACAATCATTCCGGGACAATTTCTTGATGAGAATCTCTTGGCTACGACCGATCCACTCCGCGATTTCGCGCCATTTCGGATGAAACCCCATTCAAGAACCCCCTCTGATTCGTCGTGCCAATGTTCTCATCTTCGGCTCGGTGATGGAGCAGGACCAGACTGTGAACACACGCCACCCCAAACGCCGCAACCGCGCAAGAACATGTTTGTCGCGTGCGATGTTCTCCTCGAACTTGGATTGCCAGAATGCGGCATTGGATGCCGGAATGGTGGCGAACTTGCAATTTCGGTGTCGATGCCAGAAGCACCCATGCACGAATATCGCAACACGGTACTTGGGTAGCACGACGTCCGGCTTGCCGGGAAGTTTCTTCGGCGCGACCCGGTAGCGGAACCCCTGTGCGTGAAGAAATTTCCGAACGATGATCTCGGGTTTGGTATCGCGCCCGCGAATCCCGGACATCATCCTGCTTCGCGTGGCGCGGTCAACCACATCGGTCATACCGTAACCAGTTCATCCCCGTACCGATCAAGCCTCAGGTTCCCGCCGAGCCCAGCGAGCTTCATGTAGACCGGGTAGCAGGCTTCGATGACGCCATCGCCGAATTTCGTGAACATCTCGCCCAGGATACCGTCAAGCTTGGCGCACTCATCCTTGGAAAACAGATGTCCACCCGTGGCACCACTGATGATGCTGTCCGGGGCGTCTTCCGGATGGAACAGCAGTC